>JAXDPG010000339.1:0-9900 GCA_034668485.1 Sphingomonadales bacterium | reverse complement strand
TTGGGGTTGATCGCGGTGAACCACGGCTCCTTCTGGGCGCCCGAGCCGAGGTCGAGGACGTGGACCGCGTAGGGCAGGCCGAGCTCCTCGAGCAGGATCGAGACCTTCCAGCCGTTGGGCGTGGCGGCGGTGTAGAGGTCGATCATGTCTGTCTCCCGGTCAGAGGGCACGAAGCGCCCGGGCAGGGCGGGCCGTCAGCGCAGGTAGGGAGCCGAGCAGGCCCAGCACAAGGGTGACGAGCGCTCCGAGCGCGAGGGTGGCGGCGACGACGCCCCAGTCCGGCGCCCAGTCGAGCTCGAAGATCCTCACCACCACCCACCAGCCGGCGGCGCTGCCGAGGCCGAGCGCGACCAGGCTGACGGCCAGCGCCAGAGCGGCGAACTCGGCCGCCTGGGCGGCGAGGATGCGGAGGCGGGTCGCGCCGAGCATCTTTAGGACGACGCTGTCGTAGGTGCGGGCGCGGCGGCTGGCGGCGAGCGCCCCGACCAGCACCGCGATTCCGGCGAGGATCGCCACCGAGGCGGCGGCGCTCACCGCCACGGCGAGCTGCGCCAGCATCGATCCGATCGTCTCCACCACTTCCTTGACCCGGATGGCCGACACCTGGGGAAAGGCGCGGGAGACGGCGCGGGCGAACGGACGCTCCTGCGCCTCCGGCATCGCGATCGTCGCCATGAAGCTGTGCGGGGCGCTCTCGAGCGTGCCGGGCGCGAAGACGATGACGAAGTTGAACCCCATAGTGTCCCAATCGATCTCCCGAAGCGAACCGATCCGAGCCTCGATCTCGCGGCCGAGCACCGACACGGTGATCGAATCTCCCACCTCGAGGCCGACCGAGCGCGCCGCGGCGACGTCGAGCGAGACCAAAGGCGGCCCCCGGTAATCGGTCGGCCACCAGCGCCCGGCGACGATCCGGCTCCCTTCCGGGAGCGCCGCCGAATAAGTGAGGCCGCGGTCGCCGCGCAGGAACCAGGCATCGGGCGGAATCTCGGCCATGTCGGCGACCCGCCGGCCCGCGATCGCCACCACCGATCCGCGCAGCGAGGGGATGGTGACGAGATCGCCCCCGGGCGCGGCGCGGCGGACGAGCGTCCGGAAGCGGCCGATCTCCTCGACCGGGATGTCGAGCAGGAAGAAGCTCGGCGCCCGCGCGGGGATGACGCTGCGGATCTGGCCGGCGAGGTTGGTCTCGATCGCCGCCAGAGCGGTGAACAAGGTGAGGCCGAGGCCGAGCGCCACCACCAGCCGCCCGGTCTGAGCGCCGGGGCGGTGGAGATTGGCGAGCGCGATCCGGAAGACGGGATGCTTCGGCCGGGGGAGGCGCGACGCCGTCCAGCGGATCAGCCCTCCGAGCAGGGTGAGGAGAAGGAGGAGGCCGAGCGCCGAGCCGATGAAGCCGGCGGCGAAGGCCGGTTCGCGGGCGGTGCCGACGGCGAGGCCGGCGATCGCGGCGGCGGCGGCGAGGACGATCAGGACGACGGCCCGGCCCGGCCGCCGCGAAGGCTCGAGGTCGCCCCGGAAGAGCGACGCCGCCGGGACGTTGCGGGCGCGGGCGAGCGGCGCCAGGGCGAAGACGGCGGCGATCAGAAGCCCGTAGGCGGCGCTCGCCAGCAAGGGCGCCCAATAGAAAGCGAGGCGCGGCGGCACCGGCAGCGAATCCCCCGCGACGGCGGCGACGGCGGCGGGGACGAGCGCTCCGGCGGCCAGTCCGGCCGCGGTCGCCGCGAGGGCGACCAGGCCGACCTGGAAGAGATAGGAGAGGAACAGGATGCGGCTGGTCGCCCCGAGCAATTTCAGGGTGGCGATCGTTGCGCGCTTGCCGTCGAGGTAGGAGGCGACGCCGTTGCCGACGCCGATGCCGGCGACGACCAAAGCGGCGAGGCCGACGAGGGTCAGGAACTGCCCGAGCCGCTCGATGAAGCGGCGGGTGCCGGGCGCGCCGTCGGTGCGGTCCTGGACCTGGAAGCCCGCCGCTCCGAAGCGTTTGCGAAGGCGCTCGGCCACCTTGGCCGGATCGCGGCCCGGCGGCAGCTGCAGCCGGTAGGCGCTGGTATAGAGGCTGCCGGGCTGGACGAGGGCGGTGGCGGCGAGGCCGTCGCGGTCGACGAGGACGGTCGAGCCGAGCGTGAAGCCCTGGCCGACCCGGTCCGGCTCCTCGGCGATCAGGGCGACGATCCTGAGCTCGGCCGAGCCGATCCGGATCGTCTCGCCCGGCCGCCGTCCGAGCCGCTCGGCCAGCTCCGGGGCGACCGCGACCTGGGCGCCGCGGGGCCGGCTCCCCCGGACGCGGAAACTGCCGAACAGCGGCCAGGCCTCGTCCACGCCCTTCAGCTCAACCAGGACGCTCTCCGCCCCGTCGGGGCGAGCCGCCATCGCCCGCAGCCGGGTGACACGGCTGACCCGCCCCTCGCGCTCGAAGGCGGCGAGCTCCGGCGCCGTCGCCTCGCGCTGGGCGACGACGAGCTGGACGTCGCCGCCCAGTATCTCCTGGCCGCGCCCGGCAAGCGAGGCGATGATGGCGGCCGAGAGCGAGCCGACACCGGCGAGGGCGAGAACGCCGAGGAACAGGCAGATGGCGAGCAGCCGCAGCCCGGCAAGGCCGCCGCGAAGGTCGCGTATGGCCAAGCGGAGGGGGATCATCTCATCCTCCCATCGGAGATGGGAAGGGGGAGGATGAGGAGCTCCCTCCTCACGCCGCCGAATCCCGAACGATCCGCCCGTCCTGCATCTCCAGCACCCGCCCGCAGCGCGCCGCCAGCGCCGGATCGTGGGTGATGACCAGCAGGGTCGCGCCGGTGCCGCGCTGCCGCTCGAACAGCAAATCGAGGATCGCGGCACCGGTCGCGGCGTCGAGATTGCCGGTCGGCTCGTCGGCGAAGAGCAGGGCCGGCCGCGGCGCCGTGGCGCGGGCGATGGCGACGCGCTGCTGCTCGCCGCCCGACAATTGCGCCGGATAATGGGTCAGGCGATGGCCGAGGCCGACCGCCTCCAGCTCGGCGCGGGCGAGGTCGAAGGCCCCCTCCCGGCCGGCCAGCTCGAGCGGCACCGCGACATTCTCCAGCGCGGTCATCGTCGGCAGCAGATGAAAGGCCTGGAGGATGATGCCGATCCGCCCCTGGCGCGCCCGCGCCAGATCGTCCTCGCCGAGCGTCGTGAAATCGGCGTCGGCGATCCTTATCTCGCCGCCGGTGGCGCGCTCCAGCCCCGACAGCACCGCCATCAGCGACGACTTTCCGCTGCCCGACGGCCCGAGCAAGGCAACGCTTTCGCCGCTCGCGACTTGTAGCCCGACACCGCGCAGGATCTCGACCCGGCCCGCGCCGGAGCCGAGCGCCAGCGTGACATTCGAAGCGTCGATAACGTAGGAGCCGGTCATGAAGGGGAATGAGATCCGATGTCGTTACACGGCCCATATGGGGCGCTCAGGCGGCTTGTCTACGCGCTGCTGCTGACGATGGCAGCCTCCGCAGCGACGGCCGCGGCGAAGGACGTCCACGTCCTCGCTTTCGGCGACAGCCTCACCGCCGGTTACGGCCTGCCGCCGGGCCAGGGCTTCGCGCCGCAGCTGCAGGCGATGCTGCGCCGTAACGGAGTGCGCGCCTTCGTCACCAATGCCGGCGTCTCCGGCAATACCGCCGCGCAGGGCCGGGCGCGCCTGGCTTGGACGCTCGAAGGGTTGAGCGAAAAGCCCGATCTCGCCATCGTCGCGCTCGGGGCGAACGACATGCTTCGGGGCCTGCCGCCAAAGCAGACGCGCTCGGATCTCGAAGCGATCGTCGCGGAGCTCAAGCGGCGCGGAATCCCGGTGCTGATCGCCGGAATGCTCGCCGCGCCCAATCTAGGGCCTCGCTACCGGACCGAATATGACTCGATCTTCCCCGAGCTCGCGCGGACGCACGGGGCGGCGCTCTATCCTTTCTTCCTCGCCGGCGTCGCCGGGAACCCGGCGCTGGCGCTGCCGGACAAGGTCCACCCCAACTTTCAGGGGATCAAGAGGATGGTGAGCGGGATCGCGCCCACCGTGCTGAAGGCGCTCGGTCGGTGACGGGAGACCCGTCATTGCGAGCGTCGCGAAGCAATCCAGGACGGCGCCTGACACCGGCGCGTCAGCTGGATTGCTTCGTCGCTACGCTCCTCGCAATGACGGGCGGTCGGGCGCTAGCCGCCGAGCACCATCTCATGGCCGAAATTGAGGCCGATGCGGCCGTCGCGGGCCCAGCGGACGAAGGCGTGGATTCGGCTGCATTCGGGGAATTCGACCAGCACCGTCTCGCCCAGCCGAGGCGTCAGGTCGCTTTCGATCATCGTCCCGCGGGTGGAGATGTTGAGCACCGGCACCGAGTGGCGTTCGCCGCGGAAGAGGATCACCGCGCTCTCGATCAGGCCCTCATGACGCGGTTCGCAGCGGCGGTCTTCGAAGCTTAGCTCCTGGTGCTGGACACGCATCGCACTCTCCCCTTGGGCCGCCGGAGGATGGCACGGGAAAGGTTACGGAAGTCCTAGCAGCGGAACCCGGCTAACCTGTTTTAGAAGGGCCGGAATCTGCCTAACCTGCTTTAGACGCCGCCGCCGGGGGCGGAACCGCGGCTCTGCGACGCGGGTTCGTTACCCGACCGCCACAATCGAACGGACAAGAATGACGGCAGAACGACAGGGAACGCCTCCGCTGGAGTTATGGGGAGGCGCTGAATGCACGATTGTCCGCCTTCAGAACGAATATCGAGACCAGGCAGCGGAGACCGGCCACAAGGACCGGCGAAGCGACATCGACCTGATGGCCGAGCTTGGCCTGACGACATTGCGCTTCCCGATCCTCTGGGAGGCGGTCGCGCCCGAGCGTCCCGACCGGCTCGACTTCGCCTGGACGGACGACCGCCTCGCCATGCTGCGCGAGCGCGGCGTCAAGGTGATCGGCGCACTGCTCCATCACGGCTCCGGCCCCCAATATACCGACCTCCTCGACCCCGACTTCCCGAAGAAGCTCGCCGACTATGCGGCGCGGGTGGCCGAGCGCTATCCGTGGATCGAGATGTGGACACCGGTCAACGAGCCGCTGACCACGGCGCGCTTCTCCGGCCTCTACGGACATTGGTATCCCCACGGCCGCGCCTACCCCACTTTCCTCCGGGCGCTCGCCAACGAGTGCAAGGGCACGCTCGAAGCCATGCGGGCGATCCGCAAGGCGGTTCCGGGCGCGCAGCTCGTCCAGACCGAGGATCTCGGCAAGACCTTCTCCACCGCGCCGCTGCGTTACCAGGCCGCGCACGAGAACGAACGGCGCTGGCTCAGCCTCGACCTGCTCTGCGGCCAGGTCGACTCGAAGCACAATTGGCACAAGATCCTGTTCGGCGCCGGCGTCGGCTGGGCCGAAATGGAGATGTTCGAAAGCGGCGAGGCGCGGCCCGACATAATCGGCATCAACCATTATCTGACCAGCGAGCGATTCCTCGACCACCGCATCCACCTCTATCCGTGGCTCGAGCCGGGCGGGAACCGCCGCGACACCTATGTCGACGCCGAGGCGGTGCGGGTGAAAAGGCTGCAGGACGATACCGGCTTCGCGCCGCGGCTCAGGGAAGCCTGGGACCGCTATGGCATTCCGATCGCCATCACCGAAGTCCATCACGGCTGCCATCGGGACGAGCAACTGCGCTGGTTCGCCGAGGTTTGGGAGACGGCGACCGAGCTTCGCGGCGAGGGCATCGACCTTCGCGCGGTGACGATCTGGTCCATGTTCGGCAATGTCGACTGGCGCTTCCTGCTGACGCAGCGCAACGGCCATTACGACACCGGTGCCTTCGATGCGCGCAGCGGCACGCCGCGCCCAACCGTCATCGCCCGCGCCGCCAGGGCCTATGCCAAAGGGGAGACATTCGACCATCCCGCGCTCGATTCGCCGGGCTGGTGGCGTCGCCCGCCCCGCCTCTATCCCTGGAGCGGGAGCTGTAAGCCTCCCGCCTGCGGCGGACGGAAATTGCTGATCACCGGCGCCACCGGAACGCTCGGCAACGCCTTCGCCCGGATTTGCGAGGAGCGGGCGCTGCCCTTCTGCCTCACGACGCGGGACGAGATGGACCTGTGCGATCGCCGCTCGATTGCGCAAGCGCTCGAACGCCACGAACCGTGGGCGGTGATCAATAGCGCCGGCTTCGTCCGGGTTGCCGACGCGGAGCGGGAGCCGGACGCGTGCATGGCGGCGAACGCCGAAGGCGCCGAGGCGCTCGCGGCCGCCTGCACGGCGGCGGCCGTGCCGCTCGTCACCTTCTCATCGGATCTCGTCTTCGACGGCCGCCTCGGCCGCCGCTACGACGAAGGGGCGGAGACCCGTCCAACGGGCGTCTACGGACGCAGCAAGGCGGAAGCGGAGAGACGCGTGCTCGCCGCCGGCGGCAAGGCGCTGGTGGTGCGCACCAGCGCCTTCTTCGGTCCCTGGGACCGTTACAATTTCGCCTGGCACGTGCTGGACGCGCTCGCGGTCGGCCAGACGGTGAAGGCCTGCTCGCGGACGCGCGTGTCGCCAACCTTCGTGCCGGATCTGTGCCATGCGGCGCTCGACCTGCTGATCGACGGTGAGACCGGCCTCTGGCACCTCGCCAACGACGGCGAGGTGAGCTGGTTCGATTTCGCCCGGCGGGTGGCCGAGGGGGCCGGCTACGATCCGGACCTGGTCGTGGCGGAGGACGGGCCGGAGGCGCTGAGCACGGCCCTGACCAGCAAGCGCGGGATGATGCTCAGGAGCTTCGACGCCGCGCTTGAGGATTTTCTGCGCCAGGCGGTCATCGAGGAAGAGACGGCGGTGGCGGCGGAGTAATCCTCCCCGTCGCAAGACGGGGAGGGGGACCACCCGAAGGGTGGTGGCGGGGTGACTGCCGTAGCTTCAGAGAGTCGCGCGCGGACCCACCGGGTCAGCACCTGCTACCCCTCCACCATGCTTCGCATGGTCCCCCTCCCCACCGGCTTCGCCGGCAGGGAGGATTATCCGTCTACTCGGCCGCCTCGGTCCAGATCGAGCCGCGGCTGCCGCCGGCCTCGACCTGGCGGGCGGCGTCGAGACGGCGGAAGGCGGCGAGGGCCTGACCGACGACCTGGTCCATATTGTAGTAGCGATAGGTCGCCAGCCGGCCGACGAAGGTGACCGCCGGAGTCGAGTCCGCCAGCGCCTCGTACTTCTTGAACAGGGCCTGGTTCTCCGGCCGGGGGATCGGATAATAGGGATCGCCTTCCGCCGAGGGATATTCGTAGGTGATGCTCGTCTTGGCGTGGCTCTGGCCGGTGAGATGCTTATATTCGGTGATCCGGGTGTAGGGCACCTGCGGATCCGGATAGTTCACCACCGCGACCGGCTGGTACTGGCCCTTGTCGACCACCTTATGCTCGAACCGAAGGCTCCGGTAGGGCAGCTTGCCGAACCGGAAGCCGAAATATTCGTCGATCGGCCCGGTGAAGACGATGTGGCCGGCGTCGATCTCGTCGACGATGTCGGAATAATCCTTCGACAGCAGCACGTCGATGTTGGGATGGTCGAGCATCCGGTTGAACATGGCCGTGTAGCCATGCTTCGGCATGATCTGGTGCTTGTCGCCGAAATAGCGGTCGTCAGTGTTGGTCCGCGTCGGGATTCGCGCCGTCACCGCCTTGTCGAGGCCCGACGGATCGATGCCCCACTGCTTGCGAGTATAGCCCTGGAAGAACAGTTCGTAGAGCTCGCGCCCGACGGCGTTGATGACGACGTCCTCCGACGTCCTGATCTCCTCGACCGTCTCGGCGCGCGAGGCGAGATAGGCGGCGGCCTCCTCGTCGGTCCTGAGGTCGAGCCCGAACAGCCTGTTGAGCGTGGTGCGGTTGATCGGGATCGGCACCAGCTGGCCGCGCACCTCGGCGAGGACCCTGTGCTCGTAGGGCCGCCATTCGGTGAATTGCGACAGATAGTCGACGATCTCGTCCGAATTGGTGTGGAAGATGTGCGGCCCATATTGGTGGATCAGCACGCCCGCTTCGTCGCGATGGTCGTAGGCATTGCCGCCGACATGCGGCCGGCGGTCGACGACCAGCACGCGCGCGTCGTGCTGGCTGGCCAGCCGCTCGGCGATCACCGAGCCGGCGAAGCCGGCGCCGACGACGAGATAATCATAGGACTTCTTCGCGGCCGACTTGACGATGTTGGGACCGGCGCTCGGCACTGCAATCGCCTCGTGAACGAGGCCCGCCATCCGGGCGTAGGTGATGTCCCAGCTGAGGTTGGCAAGCTTGAGGTCGACTTCCTTCAGCCATTCGTCGCCTGAGCGGACCAAGGTTAGCGCGTCCTCGCAGCCCTCGATGAAGGCCTCGGCGCCGTCGGCGATGAACACCGAGTCGAGATCGCCATAATGGCGGATGACGTCGGTGATCGGGGTCGACACGACCGGCCGGCCGCCGGCGAGATATTCGGGGGTCTTGGTCGGCGAGATGAACTTCGTCGAATCGTTGATCGCGAACGGCATCAAGGCGACGTCCCAGCCGCCGAGATAGACGGGCAGCTCCTCATATTTCTTGCCGCCGAGATAGTGGATGTTGGGACGGTGCGGCAGGTCGGCGGGGTCGATCTTGACCACCGGGCCGACCATGACGATCGACCATTCCGGATGGGCGTCGGCGACGGCCGCGACCATCTCCAGGTCCATCCGCTCGTCGATGACTCCGTAGAAGCCGAAGCGCGGCCGCTTCAGCGAGCCCTGGTCGTCCGGCACCGAGTCCATCGCCCGGGCCTGGCCGAAATGGGCGCGGTCGACGCTGGAAGGGAAGGCATGGATGTTGGGATGGAGGCCCTTCTTGGCCTCGTAAAGGCTGTAGCCGCCGGTGAAGACGACGTCGGCCGTGGCGATCAGCTCGCGCTCTAGGGCCAGCAATTCGGGCGGAGCGAAGCGGAAATTGGCGAGCTCGTCCATGCAGTCGTAGACGGTGCACTCCGCCTCGATATGGCGCGAGAAGGGCAGCATCATCGGGGTATAATACCAGCGGACGAACGGCCCTTGCTCCCCGGCGAGATAGGAATCGAGCAGCGACTTCAGGGTCGCTTCGCGCTCAGCGCCGGACAGGGTCTCGGGAAGCGACGGAGTCACCACGATCACTCCGGTCTCGGCGCAGGTCCTGACCCCGAGCGCCGGCTCCATCTCCGGCAGCGCCGCCTCCGGCTCCTCCCAGAAGATCACCCGTCCCGCCTCGGCAAACCGGCTCATCAGATGCTGCGGTCGCTGGAACACGAAATTCCACCGGAGGTGCGAAAAGCAGATGAGACTATGTTCGGTGGCCGGCCGGGGCGCGAAGTGGCTCTGCCCCAGCGTCGAGGCGGTCGATAACGTGATCAACGCTATTATACCTTATGGTTTGAAAGACATGGCGAAAACGTCCATTCAGCACACGAAGTTCCCGCACTGCAGCATGAATCTTACTGATCCAGGTCAGGACCGAGGCCGCTTGTTTCGTCTCCGTTACGTTCCGCCCGCGATTCGAATTATATGACTAATCCAACGCGGCCTTGAGTTCGTCGAGCCACGGCTTCGCGTTGCCGTCCGACGGCGCCCGCCAGTCGCCGCGCGGGCTCAGCGCTCCGCCCGCCGAGACCTTGGGGGAGTTGGGGATGGCGCTGCGCTTGTACTGGCTGATCTGGAAGAAGCGGTAGAGGAAGAGCTCGAGCCATTTGCGGATCGTCGGCAGGTCGTAGGCCCGCTTCAGGCCGTCGGGATAGCCCGATGGCCACTGCCCCTCCGCGGCGTCGTGCCAGGCCTGCCAGGCGAGGAAGGCGACCTTGGACGGCGGCTGGCCCGATCGAAGGATGTGGAACAGGAAGAAATCGTGAAGCTCGTAGGGGCCGATCGAGTCCTCGGTCGACTGCATCTGGCCCTTTTCGTCGGCCGGGATCAA
>JAXDPG010000338.1:0-3023 GCA_034668485.1 Sphingomonadales bacterium | reverse complement strand
GAATCGATGAGGACGATGCCGCGCGCTTCCTCGACCAGCACCGGCGTCTGGCCGGCGGGATTGAGATCGGAGAACTCGTCGCGCTTCAGCCAGGGGGATTCGCGCACCAGCTCGTGGGCGACGCCCTTCTCGGCCAGCATCAGCCGGACCTTGCGGGAAAAAGGGCAGAGGGGAAATTGGTAGAGCTGCCACATGGCCGCCCGTCTCTAGCGCCGCCGCGGCAGGCGCGTCCACGCCCAATCGTCACCCCGGCGAGAGCCGGGGCCCCGAAGAGCCCCGCCGTGACGTCTCGACCCGAGGTCCCGGCTTTCGCCGGGATGACGAACTACCGCGGGTCGTAGCGCTCGTCGTAACGCTCGTCGTCGCGGGGCTCGTAGCGCGGATCGTACCGGCGGTCGTAGCGGTCAGAAGGCTGCGCATAGCGACCGCGGGCGATCGCCTCCTCCATCCGGCGCGTCGCGTCCTCGAGGCTGCGGCGCAGCATCGGTGTGACGATCGCCATCTGCTCGACGGCGGCGCCGAGGCCCAGGGTCACGGCGCCGATCTCGGCACGCATCCGGTCGCGGGCATAGGGATCCCGGCGCCCGGCGAGGTCGCCGAGCGTCTCGCGGCGGCCGTAGCGGTAGCGCCGGTGATAGGGATCGAGCGCGTCGGCGACCGGGCCGACGTCGACGTCCATCAAGGCGTCGGTGGCGGCACCAACCGCGTCGCCGATCCGCTCGACCTCCTGGGGCGGCGGCAGGCGGCGGACGATGTCGTCGTCGCGGGGGTCCGGAACAGGCTGAGCGGCGAGCGGCGCGGCCGCGGCGAGCGCCGTCAGGGCGATGATCAGCTTACGCAAGGGAGGCCTCCTCAAATCCTTGGCGCACGGGCTAAAAACGCCTGGCCGTGCGACTCGTTGCGCGGCTTTATGGGCCAGGCCGAATGAGCACGAGGTGAACGCTGCGGCGGACGGCGCGGGCCGGACGACGAACGGACCTAGCGCAGGCCCAGCCAGATCAAGGCCGCGGTGCCGACCGCGATACGGTACCAGGCGAAGGGGGCGAAGCCGTGGCGGGTGACGATGGCGAGGAAGGCCTTGATCACCAGCAAGGCGACGACGAACGAGACGACGAAGCCGATCGCGATCGAACCCCAGGCGCCGGCGTCGAGGCCGGCGCCGGTCTTGAGAAGGTCGTAGCCGCTCGCCGCGAGCATGGTCGGCACGGCGAGGAAGAAGCTGTATTCCGCTGCCGTCTTGCGCTCCACCCCCAGGGACAGCGCCCCCATGATCGTCGCGCCCGAGCGGCTCACCCCGGGAATCATCGACAGGCACTGGATGAGCCCGATGCCGAGCGCCGTCTTCCAGCCCATCGCCTCGACGCTCTCGATCCTGGGATGCTTGATCAGCCGCTCGAGGATGAGGATGAGGATGCCGCCGACGATCAGAGCGATCGCGACCAGGGGCGGACTGCCGAGCATCGCCTTCACCGCATCGTAGACGACGAAGCCGATCGCCATCGACGGCAGGAAGCCGAGCAGGATGTTGCGGGCGAAGCGAAGCGCCTCGGGATCGCGCCGAAGCACCCCCATGCCGGCGTCCAGGAAGCGCCGCCAGTAAAGCACGATGACCGCCAGTATCGCCCCCAGTTGGATGACGATCTCGAACGTCCCTTCCGCCGCGCTGTGGAAGCCGAGCAGCTCGGCGGCGAGGACGAGATGGCCGGTCGAGGAGACCGGGATGAACTCGGTCACCCCCTCGACGATGCCGAGCAGGATGATGGTGAGGAGCGAAGCTTCCATCTAGTTCGTCATCCCGGCGAAGGCCGGGACCTCAGGTCGAAAGGGCACGGGGGGTCTCCAACAGGCCCCGGCTTTCGCCGGGGTGACGGTTAGTAGGGCGATTTCGCCGCGAAGCGGCCGTGGCGGCGGTAGCTGGTCAGCCAGCCCTCCGCCACCGCCGCCAGCGGCGTCTTGCGAAGGCCGAAAGCCTCCAGTCCTTCGGCTCCGGTCGAGACGACATTGTCGCGTCGAAGCATCAGCCATTGGTCCCAGGTGATCGGTGCTCCCGGCAGCCAGCCGAAGACGCGGGCGAGCCGCCGGGCGACCGGATCGGGTATGTCGAGCAGCGGCCGGCCATGGCCGGTCTCGGCGCACACAAATTCGATCAGCTCGCGCATCGTCAGCACCTGCGGACCGCCGAGCTCGTAGGTGCGGCCGGCATAAGCGCGCGCGTCGAGCGCCGCCGCGGCCACGGCCCGGCCGGCGTCGGCGGCATAGACCGGCTGGAAGCGGGTGCCGCCGCTGATCACCGGAAGCACCGGCGCCAGCCGCGCCAGGCCGGCGAAGCGGTTGACGAAATTGTCCTCCGGCCCGAACAGTACCGACGGCCGCAGGATCGTCGCGGCCGGGAAAGCGGCGCGGACGGCGCGCTCGCCCTCGCCTTTGCTTCGTCCGTAGGCGGATTGGCTCTCCGCATCCGCGCCGATCGCCGAGACGTGGACCAGGACCGGCGCCCCCGCTGCCGCGGCGGCCTCGGCGACGTTGCGCGCGCCTTCGACATGGACGCCCTGGAAATCGCCCTTGAGGATGCCGACCAGGTTGACGACCGCGTCGCTGCCCTGCGCCGCGGCCCCGGCCTGGTCGGCATCGCGAATGTCGGCGCTCGCGAACTGGATCTGGCCGACCGCGGCGAGCGGCTTCAGGAAGAAGGCGCTGCGCGGATCGCGCTGGACGATGCGCAGCCGCGCGCCGGTCCGCGCCAGCGCCTGGACCGCATAGCGTCCAAGGAAGCCGCCGCCGCCGAAAAGTGTGACAACGCGATCGCGCGCGTCGGTCGTCGATGCCATGAAAGCCGCCTCGATAATGCGGCGCTCCCATGCCCCCTCCGACCCGCGTTGACAAGCGCGGGCCCGCCCCCTAGTCCGCGCCGCCTACCGACTGTTCTCCCCTTGCGTGCCCAGGTGGCGGAATTGGTAGACGCACCAGCTTCAGGTGCTGGCGCTCGCAAGGGCGTGGAGGTTCGAGTCCTCTCCTGGGCACCA
>JAXDPG010000337.1:0-11433 GCA_034668485.1 Sphingomonadales bacterium | reverse complement strand
GAGGAGATGAACCCCGACTGGGAGGATCTCTACGGAAGCCTGTTCTAGCGCTGCCAGCTTCCCGGCGAAGGCCGCGACCCAGTTTCGGAGTAGACGCTGGCCCGGCCTCGCCGGGGAACGCCGTGACGACGCAGCGCGTCCCGGCGGAGGCCGGGACCCAGATCGCACTCAGAGCTGGACCCCGGCCTTCGCCGGGGAGCGCTTGCAACCCAGGTCATTGCACTCCGGCCGCGGACCGCCGATCTATCCCCGATGAGCGACTTCGCCCGGGCGCCGCTGGCCGCCATCCTTGGGCCGACCAATACGGGCAAGACCCACCTCGCCGTCGAGCGCATGGCCGCTCATTCGAGCGGGATGATCGGCTTCCCGCTGAGGCTGCTGGCGCGCGAGGTCTACGACCGGGTGGTCGGGATGAAGGGGGCGAACCGGGTCGCCCTGATCACCGGCGAGGAGAAAATCGTCCCGAAGGACGCGCGCTGGTTCCTGTGCACGGCGGAATCGATGCCGATGGAGCGCGACTTCGCCTTCGTCGCCCTGGACGAGGCCCAGCTCGGCGCCGATCCCGAGCGCGGCCATGTCTTCACCGACCGGATGCTCCACGCCCGCGGCCGCGAGGAGACGATGATCCTCGGCTCCGAGACCCTGGCGCCGATGGTGCGGGCGCTTCTGCCGAAGGCCGAGATCATCGGCCGGCCCCGCTTCTCGACCCTGTCCTATGCCGGCCCGTCGAAGCTGTCGCGGCTGCCGCCGCGGTCCGCGATCGTCGCCTTCTCGGCCGAGCAGGTCTACGCCGTCGCCGAGATGCTTCGGCGGATGCGGGGCGGCGCCGCGGTGGTGATGGGAGCGCTCTCGCCGCGCACCCGCAACGCTCAGGTGGGGATGTACCAGGCCGGCGAGGTCGATTATCTGGTCGCCACCGACGCGATCGGCATGGGTCTCAACATGGACGTGACCCATGTCGCCTTCGCCGGCCTCTCCAAATATGACGGCCACCGCCGGCGGCGCCTCACTCCGGCCGAGATGGCCCAGATCGCCGGCCGGGCCGGACGGCATCAGCGCGACGGCACGTTCGGCGTCCTGACCCTCGAGGGCGATCTCTCGGCCGAGTTCCGCCCCGAGGAGCTGGAAGCGATCGAAAGCCATCGCTTCGCGCCGCTCGATCATCTCTACTGGCGCGAGGGCGATCCCGATTTCAGGAGCGTCGAGGCGCTGGTCCGCTCGCTCGAGCGGCGGCCGGACGAGCCTGGCCTGCGCGCGGCGCCGGAGGCGATCGACCTCGCCGTCCTCAAGCGGCTGGCGGAGGATGCCGACGTCGCCGCTCGGGCGCGCGGCAATGAGGCGGTGCGGCGGCTGTGGGCGGCCTGCGGCCTGCCCGACTTCCGCAAGACCGGCCCCGAGCATCACGCCCGCCTGGTCGCCCGCCTCTACCTTCACCTCAGCGAGGGCGACGGCCGCATCCCCCACGCCTGGTTTGCGGGCGAGGTGGCGCAGCTGGACAATGTCCAGGGCGATATCGACGTGCTGGCGGACCGGCTCGCGGGGGTAAGGACCTGGGCCTATATCGCCCATCGCGCCGACTGGCTGGCCGAGCCCGCGGCGATGGCCGAGCGCACCGGCGAGGTCGAGGAGAGGCTGTCGGACGCGCTCCACGAACGGCTGACCCAGCGCTTCGTCGACCGGCGCACCTCGGTGCTCCTGAAGGACATCGGCCGAAAGGGGGCGGGCGAGTTCCCGGTCATCGTCGACGAGCAGGGCGAGGTCACCGTCGGCTCCTTCCCGATCGGTCGGATGGAGGGCTTCGGCTTCGAGGTCGATCCGACCGCCCGCCACGCCGACCGCAAGATGCTGCTGGCGACGGCGGAACGGCGGCTGGGCGGCGAATATGAGAAACGCGCGGCGGCGCTGGCGGCGGACAGCGACGACCATTTCACCCTGCGCACCGAGGCCGGCCGGCCGGTGGCCATGCTGTGGCGCGGCCATGAGGTGGCCCGGCTCGGCCCCGGCAAGAACCTGCTCAGCCCGCGGGTGCTGATCGACCGGCGGCTCGACCGGCTGTCGGCGCGGGGCCGGGGGACGGTGGTGGAGCGGCTCGACCTGTGGGTGCGCCACCAGGTCGAGCGCGCGCTGGCGCCGCTCCGCCAGGCGGGCGCCGCCGCCCAGGATGCGAAGGCCCCCGCGGCGGTGCGCTCGATCCTCGCCATGCTCGTCGACGAAGGCGGGATCGTCGCGCGCGAGGCGGTGGCGAAGCCGCTCGCGGCGCTCGACAAGGAACAAAGACGGGCGATCACGAGGTTCGGGATCCGAATCGGCGCGCTCGACCTGTTCATGCCCGACGTCCTCAAGCCCGAGGCGCGACGCTGGCGTTCGGCGCTGCGGGCGGCGGCGGCGGGCGAGACGATGCCGGAGTTGCCGGCCGAATCGGCGGTGCTGCTGCCGGCGCCGCCCGAAGGCGAGCGCACTCGCCTCACCCGCCTGGGCTTCCGCCCGCTCGGTCCGCAGATGCTTCGAGTCGACCTCGTCGAGCGGCTGGCGAGGCATGCCCATGAGGCCCGAGCCGGCAAGGCGCAGCCGGTGGTGGACGAGGCGCTGGCCACCTCGCTCGGCCTGCAGCCGCAGGCAGTGGCGAGGCTGATGCGCGATCTCGGCTTCCGGCCGGCCGAGGGCGAGCAGGCCTGGATATGGCGCGGCCGCGCCCGGCGACGGGAGGAGCCGCGACGGCCCGAGCCGGGCAACGCCTTCGCGGCCCTGGCGGCGCTCAAGCGTGGCTGACAGCCTGCGCCTCGACAAGTTCCTCTGGTTCGCCCGCATCGTGAAGACGAGAGCGCTGGCGCAGACGCTCAGCGAGGAGGGCCGGATCCGGATCGGCGGCCGAGTCATCGACCGGGCTCACGCCCCGATCCGGGTCGGCGACGTGCTCAGCTTCGCCCACCGCGGCGCGGTGCGGGTGCTGAGGGTGGAAGCGCTGCCGACGCGGCGGGGCCCGCCGACGGAGGCACGGGCGCTTTATTCGGAGATCGGCGAAGGCGGCTCTCAAACCCCTCTCCCGTCCTTCACGGGAGAGGAGGGGCCCGCCGCGTAGCGGTGGGAGGTGAGGGTCTGTAGACCGGAGTCGGCAAGACCCTCACCTCCCAAGCCTTTGGCGTGGGCCCCTCCTCTCCCGCGAAAAGCGGGAGAGGGGTTTCGAGTCGTTGACGTGCGCCGCTGCTGCCGACTAGGGATTCGCTCCAGGGAGAAGAGCATGACCTACGTCGTCACCGATGCGTGCATCCGCTGCAAATATATGGACTGCGTCGAGGTCTGCCCGGTCGACTGCTTCTACGAGGGCGAGAACATGCTCGTCATCAATCCCAGCGAATGCATCGACTGCGGAGTCTGCGAGCCCGAATGCCCGGCGGAGGCGATCCTCCCCGACACCGAGGCGGGGCTCGAGCAATGGCTCGAAGTGAACGCCACTTATTCCGCCGAATGGCCCAATCTGACCCGCAAGCGCGAGAGCCCGGCCGACGCCGACGAGCATAAGGGCGAGGAAGGCAAGTTCGAGAAATATTTTTCGCCCGGTCCCGGCCAGGGCGATTGATCCTTCCCGTCATCCCGGCGGAAGCCGGGACCTCGGGGAGGCCCGCCGCGACTTCTTGTCCTGGGGTCCCGGCTTCCGCCGGGATGACGGTGTGCGCCGACTTTGCCCGTTCCCTCCCAAAGGGTAGCTTTTCGGCACCGTTTCGGATATAAGGGCCCATCGAAGCGGATGCGACGCGCATTCCGCAACCGGTGGTCACAAGAAGAATCGCCGCACATCGCAGTTTGGAAGCGTCCTTGGGGGGCGGGGTGGAATCCGGCACGGTGGCGGCTGTTCCCAATGGGAAGGTCTATAAATGGCAGCGAAGGCGTTGAGCTTCGACGTTGGCGATTACGTTGTTTACCCCAAGCACGGCGTGGGCCGGGTGATCGAACTGCAGAGCACGGATATCGCCGGCATGCAGCTCGAGCTCTACGTGCTGAGGTTCGAGAAGGAAAAGATGACGCTGCGCGTTCCGACCAACAAGGCGGAAAGCGTCGGCATGCGCAAACTCTCGTCCGACAAGACGATGCAGGAGGCGCTCGCCTGCCTGAAGGGCAAGCCCAAGGTGAAGCGCACCATGTGGTCGCGCCGCGCCCAGGAATATGAGGCGAAGATCAATTCGGGCGACCTCGTGTCGATCGCCGAGGTGACCCGCGATTTGTTCCGCGCCGACGACCAGCCCGAGCAGAGCTATTCGGAACGGCAGATCTTCGAGGCGGCCTCGAGCCGGCTCGCCCGCGAGCTGGCGGCGATGGAGCAGGTCGACGAGCCGACCGCTTTGGTGAAGATCCTCGAGATCCTCAACAAGGCGGCGGCGATCTACAATCGGGAGAAAGCGGCGGTCTAGGCCGTCGCCCCGGCAAAGGCTGGGGCCCCGGCGGGTGATAGGCGCTGGCGCCTTCCCTCCCCGGGGATCCCGGTCTTCGCTGGGATGAGGCAAACGAGGCGGTCCGGCGACGGGCCGCCTTTTTTGTTTGCGCGCCGGCTCGCACGTGTGTATTATCTGCCTAACACAGCGAGGGAGATGACGATGCGTGGACCGATGATGCTCGTGCCGCTTGTGCTTCTGGCCGCCTGCGGCGCCAGCGCTCACGACAAGGGCGGGGCCAGCGGCCATTCGGGCCGCCGCGACTTCCAGGTCGGCGCGTTCGACCGGGTCGAGCTGGCCGGCTCGCACAACGTGATCGTGACCGTCGGCGGCGCCCCTTCTGCCTATGCCGAGGGCGATACCGGCCTGCTCGAGCGGCTCGAGGTCAGGGTCGAGAACGGCGTGCTCAGGATCGGTCAGAAGAGGGGCAGCTGGTCGTTCGGCTGGAGCAAGGACCATGGGCCGGTCACCGTCCATGTCTCCGCGCCGTCGCTGCGCGGCGCCGAGGTCGCGGGCTCGGGCGACATGCGCATCGACAAGGTCCAGGCCGACGCCTTCGCCGCCTCGATCGCCGGCTCGGGCGAGCTCGAGGTCGGCTCGCTGACCGCGAAGAGCACCAATTTCTCGATCGCCGGCTCGGGCGGCGTGACGGCCTCGGGCACGGCCGAGAGCGGCGATTTCGAGATTGCCGGCTCGGGCGACGTCCGCGCCGGCGGGCTCCAGGTCAAGCGCGCCAAGGTCTCGATCGCCGGCTCCGGCAATGTCGAGGCGAAGGCGACCGAGACCGCCGACATCTCGATCATGGGCTCCGGCGACGCCATCATCACCGGCACGGCCAAATGCAACGTCAGCAAGATGGGCTCGGGCAACGCGCGCTGCGGCGGGTAGAACCGGGGAAGGCCAGGCCCGTCATTCCGGCGAAAGCCGGAACCCATGGACGCGGACGATCAAGGCTATTGGTCGGCATCGGTGTTCATGGGTCCCGGATCAAGTCCGGGATGACGGGCGGTTATTGACGCTTAACCATTTTTGGGCAGGGTCCGGTTGATGACCAGGACCCTGCCCCTCCTTTTCCTCGCGCTCGCCGCCGCCGCCCCCGCGGCCGCCGCCGAGCGACGCTATTCGGTGACCGACTTCGATCGGGTCCAGGTCGACGGGCCCTATCGGGTGACGATCGTCACCGGCGGCTATTCGAGCGCACGCGCCGAAGGGTCCGCGGCGGCCCTCGACCAGGTTTCGGTCGAGGTTCAGAGCGGGACCTTGCGAATCCGGCGCAACAGCTCCGCCTGGGGCGGCTATCCGGGCGACCAGGCGGGCCCGGTCACTCTCGCACTGACGACTCGCGACGTTCACGCCGCTTCGGTGGTCGGCTCGGGCAGCCTCGACGTCGACCGGACGAAGGGCCTGAGGGTCGATCTCTCCGTTTCCGGCAGCGGCCGGCTGAGCGTCGGCGCCGTCGAGGCGGACAATCTGATCGTCGGACTGCTCGGTGGCGGCCGAATCGCCCTCGCCGGCCGGGCCAAGCAGCTCAAGGCGACCGTCCAGGGCAGCGGCGACCTGCAGGCCGCCCAGCTGAGCACCGACGACGCCCAGATCCTCGCCGATACGGCCGGAAACGTGGTCGTCGGCGTGGCACGCACCGCCAGGGTCAGCGCGACCGGAGCGGGCGATGTCGAGATAATCGGCGAGCCGAGCTGCACGGTCGACGCCAAAGGCTCGGGCCAGGTCCTCTGCGGCCGCGGCCGCTAGGACGCGATCGCCCTAGTCTCACCCGTCATTGCGAGGAGCGTGGCGACGAAGCGATCCAGTGGGCGCCTGAGGCCGTGCTGGATTGCTTCGCTTCGCTCGCAATGACGAAGTGAACCGACCAGGCCGATCGCTCTAGATCAGCGCCAGCGCCGCCAGCTTCGCGGTCAGCGCGGACGGCAGTTCGGCCAGCCCGGTTTCATCGCCCTCGAGGTCACCGGGAGCGTCGGCCGAGTCGAGGTATCGCCAGCCCTGGTGCGCGCGACGGGCGGTGGCTCGGACCGGCACCAACTTCGCATCGAGGCTGATGATCGCTTTCCGGTCGGATTCGCGGAGCGCGATGCCCAGGATCGCCTGCCGCGCCAGGATGCGGTGCTTGACGATCCAGAAAACCGAGCCGCCGATCAGTTCGTCCGAGCGGGTCGGGCGGAAGCGAGTGACGAGCGGGACGATCCCGTCCTTCTCGCGCGAGGCCTGCCGCCGAGCGAATGTCTCGATGCTGGCGCAGCCGAACGCAACCTTGCTGATATGGAGGGGCATGGGATTTTTCTTAATTCGATAAAGGGTTGGACAATAAGGGACAGTCTGGTGACAGTCACGTGACCGTCACCAGACTGTCTCCTAGCCGGCGATTCCCGACGCCGTCGCAAGGCCGAGGAAGACGAGGAAGCCCATCGAATCGGTGACCATCGTCACGAACACCGACGACGCCACTGCCGGGTCCGCGCCAGCCCGCTCGAGCGCGAGCGGGACGAAGACGCCGGCGAAACCGGCGATGATGATGTTGGCGAGCATCGCCGCCGCGATCACCGCGCCCAAACCGGGATGGCCGAAGACGAGGCCGACGCCGATGCCGATCACCGCCGCGACGGTGACTCCGTTCAGGCAGGCGACGTGGATCTCGCGAAGGATCGCTCGCCAGGTGTTGGACTGGGTGAGCTGGTTGGTGGCGAGCGCGCGCACCGTCACGGCCAGCGTCTGGGTCCCCGCATTGCCGCCCACCCCGGCGACGATCGGCATCAAAGCTGCGAGGGCGACCATCTTCGAGATCGTGCCCGCGAACAATCCGATGATGGTGGCGGCGACCAAGGCGGTGCCGAGATTGGCGATCAGCCAGCGCACTCGGCTCGAATAGCTTTCGAGCACCGGCTGGTTGATGTCGCCCTCGCCCGCGCCCGAGAGCAGGAGGACGTCCTCCGACGCCTCCTCCTGGATGATGTGGACGATGTCGTCGACCGTGATCATTCCGACCAGCCGCCCGGACTGGTCGACCACCGCGGCCGAGATGAGCGCATATTTCTGGAACCTCAGCGCGACCTCCTCCTGGTCCATGTCGACCGGAATGAGGGTCTGCTCGCGCTTCATGACGTCGGCGACGGCGACCGGGCGCTGGGTCCTCAGGATCCAGCTCAGCAGGCAGGTGCCGACCGGATGGTGGCGCTCGTCGACCACGAACACTTCCCAGAAGTCGGTGGTGAGGTCGTCGCCGGCGCGCAGATAATCGATCACCTGGCCGACCGTCCAATGCTCGGGCACCGCGATCAGGTCGCGCTGCATCAGCCGGCCGGCCGATTCCTCGGGATAAGCGAGCGCCTCCTCGATCGCGGCGCGGTCGTCGGGATCGAGCTCCCTGAGGACGGCGCGCTGCTCGTCCTCCTCGAGGTCCTCGATCATCGCGACGGCGTCGTCCGTCTCCATCTCGCCGGCGATGTCGGCGACCTGCCGGGGGTCGAGCGCCTCGACCAGCTCCTCGCGGACATGGTCGTTCATCTCGGCGAGGACGTCGCCGTCGAGCATGTCGGCGATGGCGGCGGCGAGCGCCCGGCGATCGTCGCTGTCGACCAGCTCGAACAGGTCCGCGAGGTCGGCGGGATGGAGCGGCTCGACGAGGGCGCGGGCGCCGTCGGCGTCGCCGGCCCCGACCCTCTCCATCACCTCGCTGACATATTCGGGCTTGAGCCGGTCGTCCTCATCGAGCCGGCCGGCCCGAGCGCCGGGGGGAGCGCCGGACAGATCGATTTCGCTCTCGCTCATCCGCCCTCTCCGCCGGGTTTGGGGTGCCGAGGCGCTTCCTAGGCCGGGGGGGCTTGGCTGTCGAGCGGGGCTGGCGCGGCGGAGGCGGGGAGCTTATGCCTTCCCGTCATCCCGGCGAAAGCCGGGACCTCAGGACGAAAAGTCTCGGCGGGTCTCGCCGAGGTCCCGGCTTCCGCCGGGATGACGATATTACGGAGAGGCGCGAATGGCCGACGAGCTCAACACCCTGGTCCTCAACCTCGACAGCGGCGGCGACGTCGTCATCAAGCTGAGGCCCGACCTCGCGCCGGGGCATGTCGCGAGAATCAGGGAGCTGGTCGACGAAGGCTTTTACGACGGCGTCGTCTTCCACCGCGTCATCCCCGGTTTCATGGCCCAGGGCGGCGATCCGACCGGGAGCGGCATGGGCGGCTCCGACAAGCCCGACCTCAAGGCCGAGTTCAGCCGCGAGCCGCACGTCCGTGGAATTGCCTCGATGGCGCGCTCCTCCCACCCGCACAGCGCCAACAGCCAGTTCTTCATCTGCACCGACGACGCCCGCTTCCTCGACGACCAGTACACCGTCTGGGGCGAGGTGACCGAAGGGATGGAGCATGTCGATGCCTTGCCCAAGGGCGAGCCGCCGCGCGAGCCGGGGCGGATCGTCAAAGCGTCGTTGAGGCCCTGACGGTGGCTCGGGGGGTCACGCTCATCACCGGCGCCTCGGCGGGGCTCGGCGCCGAATTCGCCCGCCAGTGCCGCGCCCGCGGCGAGACATTGGTGCTGGTCGCCCGGCGGAAGGAGCGGCTCGAAGAGCTCCGCCTGGCGCTGGGTGACGCGGTCTACGTCCACGCCGCCGACCTGACCCGGCCCGACCGGATCGAGGCGCTGATGCGCTGGCTCGAAGCCGAAGGGCTGGAGATCCACACCCTCATCAACAATGCCGGCTTCGGAACGACCGGGACGTTCGCGGACACGCCGCGCGAGCGGCTTCTCGAGATGATCGACCTCAACGTCCGTTCGCTGACCGATCTTTGCCGCCTCGTCCTTCCCGCGATGATCGGCCGCAAGAGCGGCGCAATCCTCAACGTCGCTTCGACCGCCGCCTTCCAGGCGGGCCCCTACGCCGCGGTCTATTATGCCACCAAGGCCTATGTGCTCTCGCTGACCGAGGCGCTCCACCACGAGGCGAAGGGCAGCGGAGTCAAGGTGAGCGCGCTATGCCCCGGGCCGACCGCGACGGAGTTCTTCGAGGTCGCCGGCGCTCCAAATTCGAAGCTCGCCAAGGTCGCCGTGCGTCCCGAAGGGGTGGTCAAAGCGGGCCTCGACGGCCTCGACCGCAACGCCCCGATCGTCATCCCCGGGATCGCGAACAAGGTCGGCGCCTTCGGCACCCGGCTCATGCCGCGCTCGGCGTTGAGGCGGATCGTCGCTTCGCTCAAATCCTAGTCGCCGTCTCCGGCGGGGCTCGGCCTTGCGGCTCTCTTCCTGAGCCTGGGATCAGTTGGCGGCGGCGGGGCCGCCGATGGCGATGCGGGTGGCGGCGGCGGCGCGCTGCTGCACCGACTGGAGGTAGGAGGTCGATTGCAGGAAGGGCACCGGGTTGACCGGCTTGCCGTCGATCCTGACCTCGTAATGGAGGTGGCTTCCGGTCGAGCGGCCGGTCGAGCCCATCAAGGCGATCATGTCGCCGCGCTTCACGTGCTGGCCGGCGACGACGAGCGACTTGGAAAGGTGGCCGTAGCGGGTCTGGATGCCGTGGCCATGATCGAGCTCGACGAGATTGCCGTAGCCGCCATTATTCCATTCGGAGCGGCCGACGACGCCGTCGGCGGTGGCGTAGATCGGGGTTCCGATCGCTCCGGCGAGGTCGATCCCGGCGTGCATCGCGGCGCGTCCGCGGAACGGGTCGGAGCGGACCCCGAAGCCCGAGGTGAAGTTGGTGCCGTGGACCGGCTCGGCCGAGGGGATGGCGACGGTGCCCTGCTCGAGGCTGTCGAGCCTGGCCCAGCTGTTGAACAGGGCCTTGAAATTGGGATCGGCGGCGCGGACCGCTTCGACCGGCTCGTACGGACCGCCGACGCCGGTGCCGCCCTCGAGGGCGCTCGGATCGAGGCCCAGACGGCGCATCTCGGTGGCGGTGAACTGGTAGCGGCGCTGGGCGGCTTCCTTGATCACGGCGACGTCGGACTTCATCGCGGCGAGCTCGCGCTCCATCCGGGCGACGTCGGAATAGGAAGGCGCCTTGGCGGCGACGGCGAGCTGGGCGGCGGCGAAGACCGACCAGAAGAGCAGGATCAGGGCGGCGAAGAATCCCGCCGCCTGGATTCCGGATCCGACCTGGACCCGTCGCAAAGTCTTGCCGTCGTGGAGGAAAATGTCGCGTGGCTTGAACATCGTGCGGAACATTCCGGAGACGCCCGCATTCTTCGTTTTGGTCAGCACCATCTCGTCCCCGACTGGCCGCCCTATCGGGCGCCGCCACGCGCAAGCGCGGCCAAAAAACAAATTCAAGGCGTTTGAACGCCCCCTCGAATGACGTCAGGGAAGGCCCCCTCCACGACGTGTGGGTGCAAGACTGTTAAACATCTCCTGCCGCGGCAAGGGCGGCGTAGTAATCCCGGGACAGACCGGCTTGGTCGCGCGCTGAATCGTTGAACGGAGGCTTCAGGACGCCCCGGAAATGGGAACCGACCAATCGTTTCCAGGTCGAAACAGGCTCGATTCCCTGCGATTCACAGGCCCATCGGAACCATTTCGAGCCACTGCCGACGTGGCGGATCTCGTCGCGGTAGATGCGCTCCAGGATCGCCGCCGAACGCCGGTCGCCGGCGGCCTCGAAGCGAGCCACGGCGGCGGGCGTGACGTCGAGCCCGCGCGCCTCGAGCACCATCGGCACGACCGCGAGGCGGGCGAGCGCATCGTCCGCCGTCGCCGCCGCCGCTTCCCAAAGCCCGTCATGGGCCGGAAGGTCGCCATAGGCCGAGCCGAGCGCCTTCAGCCGCCGGTCGAGCAAAGCGAAATGCATCGCCTCGTCGGCGCCGACCGCGAACCAGTCGTCGATGAAAGCGGAGGGGAAGCCGGCGCCGAAGCGGCCGGCGAGGTCGAAGGCGAGGTCGATCGCCGCGAACTCGATATGGGCGAGCGCGTGCAGCATCGCGATGCGCCCGCGCTCCGAGCCGCCGCGGCCGCGCCTGGGCATATGCGACGGCGGCAGCAGCTCGGGCCGGGCGGGGCGGGCCGGGAC
>JAXDPG010000336.1:0-3410 GCA_034668485.1 Sphingomonadales bacterium | reverse complement strand
CAGGCTCGGCTCCGGCTGCGGCACCGGCTGCACCTGCGGCGGCGGCGGCATGGCCGGCTCGGGCGCCCCCTCCTCCGGGGCGAGGAGCGGCGCCGGCTCGGCGGTCGAGGGAGCCGGCGCGGTGCTTTCGAGGCCGACCTCGTCGACGAACGAGACTTCGATCGGATCGCTTCTCGGAACGGGCAGGCGGGTGGTGGCGAGGCCCAGCGACAGCGCCGCGAGGAGGGCGAGATGGCCCGCAGTCGCGACTCCCAGACCGGTGACTTCCGCCCGATCCATCAGCGCTCTCGTCCCTGGGTGCTGACCAGCGCGACCTTGCGCAGGCCGGCCGCGTTGATCTCGCCCATCACCGCCATGACTCGGCCATAGTCGAGCGCCTTGTCGGCGCGAAGGAAGATGCGGGGGCCGCCCGGCTCGCGCGACGAAGCGGCAATACCGGCGAGGCGCCCGCCGAGCTCGGCCGGCGGCACCGGCCGGTCGTCGAGGTAGAGGGCGCCGTCCGCTTCGAGCGAGATCTGGACGGGCTTGCGCTCCTGGTCGAGCGCTCCGGCCTTGCTGTCGGGCAGGTCGACGGGGACTCCGGCGACGAGCAGGGGCGCCGTCACCATGAAGATGATCAGAAGGACGAGCATCACGTCGACCATCGGCGTGACGTTGATCTCCGCCATCGGCGAGCGCCGCGCGCGGCGGTGGGAACCGAGGATGGGGCCCATGGCCATTAGTCATCCTCCCCATCGAAGATGGGGAGGGGGACCATGCGAAGCATGGTGGAGGGGTAATAGGGCAGGCCTCGCCAGTTACCCTTCCACCACCCTTCGGGTGGTCCCCCTCCCCACCGCTTCGCGGCAGGGAGGATGAGGTCACTCCCCCTCATCCCTCCAGCTCCAGCTCGCGGCTGAGCGTCGCGTGGAAGCCGTCGGCGAAGCGCTGGAGCCTCGCTTCGAGCCGGTTGATGCCGAAGCTCATGCGGTTGTAGGCGATCACCGCCGGGATCGCCGCGAACAGGCCGAGGGCCGTGGCGAACAAGGCTTCGGCGATGCCGGGGGCGACGACGGCGAGGCTGGTATTGTTGGCGCCGGCGATCGCGCTGAAGCTGCGCATGATCCCCCAGACGGTTCCGAACAGGCCGACGAAGGGCGCGACCGATCCCACCGTGGCGAGGATGTTCAACCGCACGGCGAGCCGGTCCACCTCCTCGGTCAGCGCCGAGTGCATGACGAGGGCGAGGCGCGACCGGGCGCCTTCCCGATCGACCACCTTGCCGCCGGTCGAGCGGCGCCACTCGGCGATGCCGGCGGCGAGCACCTTGGCGCTCGGCAGATCGGTCTGGCCGCGGGTCTCGTAGAAGCGGTCGATGTCGTCGGCCTTCCAGAAGTCGCGCTCGAAGGCCTGCGAGCCGCTTGACGCCCGCCGCAGCCTCAGCGCGTGGCCGACGATGATCGCCCAGGTCCAGATGCTGGCGAGCAGCAGGCCGATGATCACCGCTTTGACGACGATGTCGGCCTGGAGGAACAGAGCGACGGGCGACATGCCGCTTCCCGTCATCGCCAGATTGCTCACCTTAATCCTTCCCTCAAGAGCCGACCGAAGGCCTCCGCCCAGTGGCGCGGCTGGCGCCGGGGGCGGCCGTCCGGCGTCAGGAAGGCGGCCGTGACCCTGGCGTCGGCCAGCACTTCATCGCCCCGCCTGACCTGCTGATGAATGAGCACGCTCGCCGCGCGCACTTCCTCGATCTCGGTCGCGACCAGGAGGTCGTCGCCGAGCTTCGCCGGAGCGCGGTATTTCACGGCCAGCTCGGCCACCGCGTAGACGCCCTCGCCGCTCTCCAGCGCGCCGCGCTGGTCGACTCCGATCAGGCGCAGCATGTCGGAGCGGGCGCGTTCGATGAAGCGCAGGTAATTGGCGTAATAGACGATGCCGGCGACGTCGGTGTCCTCGAAATAGACGCGCAGCGGGAAGAGGTGCGTCGTCCCCCGCATGACGCCGTCCGCCGGCCTCGGTTCGTCCCCGCCCATCGCCCGGCTCTATCGGCTGCGGATTCGCCGCCGCAACCCCAAAGCCCGCTCACGGGACGAGGCGTGACGATTTTGCGTTGACGCCCTGTAACCTTGAGGTTACATGTCACCTATAGGTTACAAAAGCGAGTCGCACCGGATGGCTGAAGGGCTGACGAACCGGCTGCGCGACCTTCGCAGCGAGCGCGACCTCACCCAGGCCGCGCTCGCCGAGAAAGTCGGAGTCAGCCGCAAGACCATCAACACCGTCGAGAATGGCGTCTTCGTCCCCTCGGCCACGCTCGCGCTGAAGCTGGCGCGGGCGCTGGGCTGCCCGGTCGAGGCGATCTTCTCGCTCGAGGACTGACATTGAGGAGACGAAGAATGACCCGTGACGTGACCATCGAGGGGGCCGAGCGCGCCTCGCGGGGGCGGGCGACCGTGATGGCGATCGCGGCGGCGGTGCTGCTGCTCAACGCCGGGCTGCAATGGGGCAACCCGCATTATGTCGAGCCTGGGGTGCGGGCAGGATCCTGGATCCTGGTGATCGGCCTGTGGATGTTCATCCTCGCCAATGGCGGCGGGCTGCGCCTGCGCGGGCGGATGCGCGAGCTGCTCAACGACGAGCTGTCGCTGCGCAACCGGGCGCGGGCGCTGGCGGCGGGCTTCTACGCCATGCTGACGGCGGCTCTGGCCGTCTTCGTCGCGACCTGGCGCGTCGAGATAGCGGCGGGAGACGCGGTCAAGCTGATCATGGCCGCGGGACTGGCGACGGCCTTGCTCGTCTACGCCTGGCTGGAGTGGTGAGGAGCCTCGTCATCCCGGCGCAAGCCGGGACCTCGGGCCGAAAGGGGCTCTGCGGGTCTCGCTGAGGTCCCGGCTTTCGCCGCGATGACGGGTCAGTGCGCCGCCGCCTGCGCTTCGACGAGCCGGATCAGATCGCCCTGGGCCACGCTCATGTCGACCAGGTGCAGGCCCCAGCCGGGGTTGAGCTTGCCCATCGTGTAGACGTCGCCGGGGATGCGGTCGGTGCGCGCGTCGCCGGGGTCGGCCTTTTCGGCCACCGCGAGATAACCCGCCTGGCCGTCGTGCCGACACTCGGCGGTGACGAAACCTTCGGTGCGCAGGAAGGGCGTCGGCGGATTGCCCTGGCTCGACCAGATCACCGGCTCGGCGCCGGGCTGCACCGGCGAGAAGGTGAACCAGTAGGAATCGAGGCCGGCCGATCCGCCGCCGAGGGCGCCGGGATTGGTGCAGCCGGCGGTCATGCCCGCCCGAGCGGCGCGGCCGAGAAAGGCGCCGGCGGGCGGCGGGCTCGCCGCCCGGAAGGTCATGTAGGTGATGACGCAGCCGGTCTGACCCACCTTGGTGCAGAGCGGCGTCGACTTGAGGCTGCCGCCGACGAGCTTGCCCTCC
>JAXDPG010000335.1:0-3931 GCA_034668485.1 Sphingomonadales bacterium | reverse complement strand
CCTCGTCGTCGTAGGGGAAGGGGCCGATCCCCAGCATGCCGTTCTCGCTCTGCAGCGTCACGGTCATGCCCGGGGGCACGTAGTTCGCCACCAGGGTCGGGATGCCGATGCCCAGGTTGACGTAGTAGCCGTCGCGCAGCTCCTTGGCGGCGCGGGCGGCCATCTGGTCGCGGGTCCAGGCCATTATGCCGCCTCCCGCTGCCGCACGGTGCGGAACTCGATCTTCTTTTCGTAAGGCGCGCCGACGATCATCCGCTTCACGTAGATGCTGGGCAGGTGGATGCAGTCGGGGTCGAGCGACCCGACCGGGACGATCTCCTCGACCTCGGCGACGCAGACCTTGCCGGCGGTGGCCATCGGCTGGTTGAAATTGCGCGCGGTCTTGCGGAAGAGCAGGTTGCCGGCCTCGTCGGCCTTCCAGCCCTTGACGATCGAGAGGTCGGCGCGGATGCCGCGTTCGAGGATGTAGGTCTCGCCGTCGAAGACCTTCTCCTCCTTGCCCTCGGCGACGACGGTGCCGACTCCGGTCTTGGTGTAGAAGCCCGGAATTCCGGCGCCGCCGGCCCGGCAGCGTTCGGCCAATGTCCCCTGCGGGCAGAATTCGACCTCGAGCTCGCCGGCCAGATATTGCCGCTCGAACTCCTTGTTCTCGCCGACATAGGAGCTGATCATCTTGCGGATCTGGCGGGTGCGCAGAAGCTTGCCGAGCCCCTCATTGTCGATGCCGGCATTGTTCGAAACAACGACAAGATTCGCCACTTCACTGGTGCGAATCGCGTCGATCAGCCGCTCCGGAACGCCGCAAAGCCCGAATCCGCCGGCACAGATCGTCATTCCGTCGAACAGCAGGCCGTCGAGCGCGGCGGCGGCATCGGGATAGAGTTTCTTCATGCCATCGCTCCTGCCTCGGAAGCGCCGCCGATAGGCGGGCCGCACGGGTGCGGTCAACGATTGACAGCCGCATCTGCGCAGAGTACTTTGCTTTTCAGAGTACTTTGGAGAATGCGATGACCGCGACCGCCGATGCCGCCCGGGAAGACCTGCGCTACGTCCGCCAGCTCGCCGAGAGCGGCGCCCACGCCCCTTTGCTCGGCGGCCGCTTCATGGCCTGGTGGGGCCTGCTTCTCACAATCGCCTACACGCTCCAGCATTTCGCGCTGCAGGGGCGGTTCGGAGAGGGGGGCGCCGCGTTCGGCCTGATCTGGGGCGGCTTCAGCCTGCTCGGAGGGCTCGGCCAGTTCGCCCTCGCCCGCTCGATCGCCGGCAAGGCGGGCAGCGGCTCGGCCGGCAACCGCGCCTCGCGTCCGGTCTGGACGGCGGCCGCCGGCGCGATCCTGGCTATGTTCATCGGGCTTGCCATCGCCTCGCGCGGCAGGATGGGGCCGACGACGTTCGACGGGATCGTCCCGGTCGCCTTTACCGCTTATTCCTGCGCGCTGGTCGTCACCGGCGCCCTTGCCCGAAGCGCGGTCACCAAGGCGGCGGGCGCCGGGGCGGCGGCGATGGTCGGCCTGTTCACCGCCATGATCCTCTCGCCGGACCGCTACCTCCTCGCCGCGGCAGGCGTGTTCGCGACGGTCCTGCTGCCCGGCCTCCTCCTTCTGAGGGCCGAGCGGCGCTGAACCGATGGCCGAGAATCCGTTCGATCATAGCGGCCTCGACGACGTCATCCACGGCCGCATCCGGCTCGGCATCGTCGCCTATCTCGCCTCGGTCGAATCGGCCCTGTTCGCCGAGCTTCGCGACAAGGTCGGCGCCACCGACGGCAACCTCTCCGCCCATGTCGGCAAGCTCGAGGAGGCGGGCTATGTCAGCGTCGCCAAGAGCTTTTCGGGGCGCAAGCCGCAGACCCGCCTCGCCCTCACCCACCGCGGCCGCACCGCCTGGATCAACTGGCTCGACCGGATCGAGAAGCTGACCCGGGCGGCCGCGCGCGCGCCGATTCCCTAGGAGACGAAGATGACGACCTTGATGCTTGCGCTGCTTCTCGCCGGAGCTCCCGCCGGGCCCGCTCCCGCCGCTCCGCCTGCCGCCGCGGCCTGGGACCCCGCCGCCCGGCTCGCCGCCCAGCGCGAGGCCATGAAGGCCCTCGCCTTCATGGATGGCGCCTGGCGCGGCAAGGCGGAGACCGACCGCCTCCCCGGCGGCTTCACCCATACCGAACGCTCCGGGACGCTGCTCGACGGCACCCTCAGGCTGGTCGAAGGACGAAGCTACGACGAGAAGGGCGGGACCCGCTTCAATGCGTTCGGCGTGATCTCCTACGATCCCGCCCGGCGCGCCTACACGATGCATTCCCACGCCATGGGCTATGTCGGCGATTTCCCGCTGGAAGTGCGGCCGGACGGCTACAGCTGGAGCCAGCCGGCCGGCCCCGGCGCCTCGATCCATTACACCGCGACGGTCGCCGGCGACGCCTGGCGCGAGGTCGGCGAGCGGGTCGCCGGGACCGCTCCTCCGCAGAAGGTGTTCGAGATGAACCTCCGCCGGGTCGGCCCGTCCTCCTGGCCGCAGGAAGGGGCGGTCGGGCCGCGCTAGACCCAATCTCCTCTCCCGTCCTTCACGGGAGTGGAGGGCCCCAAGCCGTCAGGCTTGGGAGGTGAGGGTCTGTACATCCGAGTCGGCAAGACCCTCACCTCCCACCGCTTCGCGGTGGGCCCCTCCTCTCCCGCGAAAAGCGGGAGAGGGGATCAGAACTCCGCCGGGTCCAGCGCCTCCCGGGCCAGCGCGCGCTGCACGGCGGGCCGCTCCACCATCCGTTGCGTGTGGGCGGTCCAATGCCGGTAGGGCATCACGTCGAGCTCGAGCCGCCGCGCCCAGCGCCGGAAGGTCAAGGGATAAGGGTCGGCGAGGCTGTAGCGGTCGCCGAGCAGCCAGGGACCGGGCGCGAGCAGGGCGTCGATCTCGCCGAACAGGGCGCGGAGCCGCTCGCGGTCCGCCGCCAGCTCCGCTTCGGGCCGCTCGATCCCGGCGGCGCGGGCTCGGAAGATCGGGCCGAAGCCGCCATGATGGACGGTGGTGGCGAAATAGGAGAGCGTTTCGAAGGTGCGGGCGAGCGCCGGCAGGTCGTCCAGCGGCAGCTGCCCGCTTTGCGGCCAGCGGTGGCCGATCCAGGCGAGGACGGCGATGTTCTCGGTGACGACCCGGCCTTCGACCTCGATCGCCGGAATGAGCCCGCGCGGGTTGATGGCGAGATATTCCGGCCGCTTATGCGCCTTCTCGGCGATCATTGTGCGCACCGCCTCGAATTCGGCGCCGGCCTCCTCGAGGGCGACGTGCGGCACCAGCGAGCAGGCGCCGGGGGAGTAGAAGAGGCGGAGCATATTCATTGCCCGTCGTCCCAGCGAAGTCTGGGACCCCAGCGAGAACCAGTGCCGAGCCCTTCACCCGCCGGGGCCCCAGCCTGCGCTGGGGCGACGTTACGACCGCAGCTTCGCCAGCACGCCCTGGAGCTGCATGGCGTTGGACATGTCGCCCTCGACCTTCAATTTGCCCTGCATGAAGGCGGTCATTCCGTCCAGTTTGCCGTCGCTCATCGCCTGCCAGTCTTCCCAGCTGACCTTGATCGTGGTGTCGGCGGCGCCGTCTTCCTCGGTCACCTGGTTGCCGGCGCCGTCGAGCATGACCACGCCCTCGTCGCCGAAGTCGAGCTTCACCCTCTTGCCGGGCAGCCAGGCGCTCTTCGAGTTCAGGGCCGCGGCCATTTCGCTCTTGGTCATGATCTTCCTCCCGCTGGGTTCTCCGCCATTCCCTAGTTTACGTAAACGTCAGGTCAAGGGGGCGGGAGCAGGCGTTGATCCCCTCTCCCGCCTTTTGCGGGAGAGGAGGGGCCCAAGCCGAAGGCTTGGGAGGTGAGGGACTTGCTGACTCTGCGGTACAGACCCTCACCTCCCACCGCTTCGCGGCGGGCCCCCCCTCTCCCGTGAAGGAC
>JAXDPG010000334.1:0-5721 GCA_034668485.1 Sphingomonadales bacterium | reverse complement strand
GGGGTGGGTGCGTTCGCGAACGGGCACTGCCCCTTGAGGCGCACCCACCCCTAACCCCTCCCTGCGTGCAGGGAGGGGGATTCCAGCGCCTCCACCTTCTCCGCCAGCTCGAGCCAGCGCACCTCGGCGGAGTCCCGTTCCGCCCGCGCCTTGTCGATCGCTGCGGTCAGCGCCGCGAACCTGCTCGGGTCGCGCGTATAGAGGTCCGGGTCGTGCAGCGCCTCCTCGTCGCGAGCAATCTGCGCCTCCAACGCGCGGACGCGCTCCGGCAAGAGGTCGTAGTCGCGCTGATCCTTGTAGCTGAGCTTCGTCTGGGGCTTGGGAGCGGCCGCCCTTGGCCCGGCTGACGACCTGGCCGCCTGCGCGGCCGGCGGCCGCCGTCTTTTCTCCCAATCCTCGTAGCCGCCGGCGACGATGTCGACCTTGCCGGAGCCGTCGAGGCCGAGGGTGAGGGTGACGGTGCGGTCGAGAAAGTCGCGGTCGTGGCTGACGATGAGGACGGTGCCGTCATAGTCGGCGATCACCTCCTGGAGCAGGTCGAGGGTCTCGAGGTCGAGATCGTTGGTCGGCTCGTCGAGCACGAGCAGGTTCGAGCGGCAGGCGAACTCGCGGGCGAGCAGGAGCCGCGAGCGCTCGCCGCCGGAGAGGGTGCCGATCTTCGCGTCGACGAGGTTGGGCTCGAACAGGAACTCCTTGAGATAGCCCTGGACGTGCTTCTTGTGGCCGCGCACCTCGATCCAGTCGCCGCCGTCGGCGAGGATGTCGCGAACGCTCCTCGCGGGATCGAGCAGTCGGCGCTGCTGGTCGATCATGATCCCCCGCAGGGTCTTCGCCCGAGCGATCCTGCCTTCGTCCGGCTCCAGCTCTCCGGTCAGCAGCCTGAGCAACGTGGTCTTGCCGGTGCCGTTGGCGCCGACCACGCCGATGCGGTCGCCGCGCTGGATGCGGAGGGTGAAGTCCCTGACGATGGCGCGCTCGCCGAAGCGTTTGGTCACCTTCTCGGCATCGATGACCATCTTGGTCTTCACGTCGTCATTTTCGAGCCCAAGCTTCGAGGTGCCGGCGGGGCCGAGCATGGCGGCGCGGGCGGCGCGCATCTCGTGGAGCTTGGTGAGGCGGCCCTGGTTGCGGCGGCGGCGGGCGGTGACTCCGCGCTGCAGCCAGTGGAGCTCGAGCTTCAGCTTCGCGTCGAGCTTCTCCGCGGAGCGCGCCTCCTCGGCGTAGACGGCTTCCGTCCACGCGTCGAAGCCGCCGAAGCCGATCTCGGCACGCCTCAGCGTACCGCGGTCCAGCCACAGCGACGAGCGGGTGAGGCGCTTCAAGAAGGTGCGGTCGTGGCTGATCGCGATGAAGGCGCCGGTGAAGCGGGAGAGCCAGTCCTCCAGCCATTCGATGGCGGCGAGGTCGAGATGGTTGGTCGGCTCGTCGAGCAGCAGAACGTCGGGATCCTGCGCCAGCGCCCGCGCGATGGCGGCGCGGCGGCGCTCGCCGCCCGAGGCGGTCGCGGCGGGTCGGTCGAGATCGATGCCGAGCTGATCGGCAATGGCGTCCACTTCGTGCGGGGCGGGGGCTTCGGGGCCGTGGAGGGCAAAGTCGCGAAGGGTGGCGAAGGCCTCGACCCGAGGATCCTGCTCGAGCAGCACCACCTTGATTCCGGGCTGGACGGTGCGGCGGCCCTCATCGGTCTCGATCAGGTCGGCGAGACATTTGAGAAGGGTCGTCTTGCCCGCGCCGTTGCGGCCGATCAGCGCCAGCCGGTCGCGCGCCCCGACGAACAGGTCGAGCCCGCGGAACAGCCAGCCTGCGCCCTGGACGAGGCCGAGATTTTCGTAGGCGAGGACGGGAGCGGCCATGGTCGCGGCGAGATAGGGGGTTGGCGTGGATTCGTCACCCTCCCGGTCACCCTGAAACAAGTTCAGGGTGACGGGTGGGCGCGCTGGCACGAGGCCGCCGTTTCTGGCAGCCTGCAATCATGGCGCGGACGATCTTCCTCTATGCGCTGGCGCTGGCCGCCGGTGCGGGGCTGCTTCAATGGCTCGAATATCGCTACGTCACGCGCGCCTATTCGACCGACATCTACATCGCTTTGCTCGCCGCCGGCTTCGTCGGCCTCGGCATCTGGGTAGGCCGAAGGCTGACCCCGGCACCCCCTGCGGAGGCCTTCGTCCGCAACGACGCGGCGATCCGCTCGCTCGGCCTTAGCCCGCGCGAATGCGAGATACTGGCGCTGCTCGCCTCGGGCCAGTCCAACAAGGAGATGGCGCGCACCCTTTCCATCTCGCCGAACACGATCAAGACTCACGTCGCGCGAGTCTACGACAAGCTGGAGGTGGCGCGACGGGTGCAGGCGATCGAAAAGGCGCGGTGGCTGAGGCTCATCCCTTAGGGGGACCGTGGCCCAATCACCCTTGCGGGCGATAGGCCGGAGCCGCGGGTCGGGCTAAGCTGCGGCGAACGAGAATTGGGAGACAGGCAATGAAATACGCGCTCATCTACGGCGGCATCGCCGGCGCCATCGCCGTCAGCATCATCAGCGCGACGATCGCCATGCACGTGACCGGCCACGACGAGACGGCGATGTGGGTCACCTATCTGATCATGCTGGTGGCGCTGTCGCTGATCTTCGTCGGCGTGAAGCGCTATCGCGACGTCGAATGCGGCGGGATCATCCGCTTCGGACGCGCCTTCCTCCTCGGCCTCGGCATGGCCGTCCTCGCCGGCCTGATCTATGCGATCGGCTGGGAAATCTTCCAGGCCGTCTCCGGCTACGACTTCATGGCGGATTACTCGGCTAGCATCCTCGAGCGCATGCGCGCCGAAGGCGCCACCGCGGCCGCGATCCAGGCCAAGGCGGCCGAGATGCGCGACTTCGCGGAAAGCTACCGCAATCCGCTGTTCCGGGTACCGATGGTCTTCGTCGAGATCTTCCCGGTCGGCCTGCTCGTCGCACTGGTCTCGGCGGCGCTGCTGCGCAATCCGAAGGTGCTTCCGGCGGGACGCTGACAAGGCCGCGCGCAGCCGCTATTCGCCGGGCGGCAGGGACAGCAGGGCGCGACATGGCAGAGGAATCCGGAGAGGCCGCAGCGCCCGCGGCTCAGCGGGTGATGATGATCGGCGGCGCGATGCGCAGCGGCACCACCGTCATCCACCGCGCATTATGCACCGCGGGCAATTCCAATCCCTTCATCTCGGAGAGCTGGTTCCTGCGCGATTTGCTGGCCATGTACCGGTTCCGCCTCGCCCGTTTCGAGGCGATGGGGGAGGATCAGTTCGGACCCGCCGCGGCCTACGGCCGGATGCTCGCCGAGGACGTCGAGGATTATGTGCGGGCGGTGTCGGCCCGGCACGGCGGTCCCGAAATCCTCATCCTCAAGCACCCGGAGCTGATCCGCAACTTCGCCGATCTCGCCGGGCTGGCGCCGGCGATGCTGTTCCTGGCGGTGGTCCGCGATCCGCGCGACGTCGTCGCCAGCATGAAGCGGGTCCGCGACAGCCACGCGCGCGACGGCATTCCCGGCCCGCTCGCCGGGGCGAGGACGATAGCGGGCCTGTGCGACTATTACGGCTCCCATTACGGACCGCTGCTCGACGCGGCGCCGGCGCTGGGCGCGCGGCTGAAGATGGTCCGCTACGAGGATTTCATGCGCTCCCCCGCGGACGCGGTCGCGGAGATTGGCGCTTACTGCGGCGCCCGCTACGAGATGCAGAAGGTCGCGGACTTCCGCCCGGACCATGCCGCCAGCGCGACCTTCGACAAGAAGGCGCGCGCCGACGATCCCTTCAGCCGCGCCTTCTGGTCCGACCTCTATACAAAGCCCCTCTCCGGCGAGCGCATCGGCCGCTTCGCCGAATCGCTCTCACCGCCCGAAATCCGCGAGATCGAGGCGCGCCTCGCCTTCGTCGGCCGACGGTTCGGCTATTGGGGTGAGCGAGCCTAGGCTGCGTAGATAGCCGGTCGGTAGCGCGGTTCGGGGACAGCCATGCTGTTGCCCATGGCCGTCTCAATCCACCCCTCAACCGCGATACGCGCCTCTGCCAGCGCCTCTTCCGGGGTGTCCCCGAAAGCGGAGCAGCTCTTTAGGTCAGGCACATCGGCCACCCAGCACTCATCGCGCTGCGACCAAAAGATGTTGATATGGTAACGCCTGTCCATCACTCGCCCATCTCAAGACCGAACTCCTCCACCATATCGAGAAACAGATCGATCTGGTAGGGCTTGGCCATATTACCGCGCGGCTGGATGCTCAGCGGTCGCGGCACAAGCGGATGCCGATAATTGTGGTGGCTGCCCTTGATCCGATCAAGGGTGAAGCCGAAGGCCTCCAAGACGCGCTGAAAATCCCTGAATTGCATGGATGCGCGAGTGGCGACGAGGCGTTGGTAGAGTTTGGATGCTTTGACCACGGGTACGCTCCGGAATGGCGGGAGCAGCCTAATAAAGCCAGACTTGAATCGAACGCGATTGAACTCTTTGTAGCTCTATGTCACCCCTATCGCCGCCCCCCCATCTTCCTCCCCATCCGGATCGCCTGCTGCTTGCCGAAGCGGGTCTTCCTCGTCCCCGGCTTGCCCTCCGTGGAGTGGCCCAGCAGCGGCGCCCTCTTCTCGTGGTCGGGGATGCCGAGCTCGTCCGCCTCGAGGCGGCGGATCTCGTCGCGGAGCCTTCCGGCTTCCTCGAATTCGAGGTCGCCCGCGGCCTTGCGCATGCGCGCCTCGAGGTCGGCGATATAGGCCTTGAGGTTGTGGCCGACGAGGTGCGGGCGGTCCTCGTCGCCGGTGTCGACGCGGACTCCGTCGCGCTGGGAGACGTCGGCGAGGATGTTCTGGATATCGCGCTTGATCGTCGTCGGAGTGATGCCGTGCGCGGCGTTATATTCCTCCTGTTTCTGCCGCCTCCGGTCGGTCTCGCGAAGCGCGCGCTCCATCGAGCCGGTGATGCGGTCGGCGTAGAGGATGACCCGGCCCTCGACGTTGCGCGCGGCACGGCCGATCGTCTGGATCAGCGAGGTCTCGGAGCGAAGGAAACCCTCCTTGTCCGCATCGAGGATGGCGACGAGGCCGCATTCGGGGATGTCGAGACCCTCGCGCAGCAGGTTGATTCCGACGAGGACGTCGTAGACCCCGAGGCGAAGGTCGCGGATCAGCTCGATGCGCTCCAGCGTCTCGACGTCGGAGTGCATGTAGCGGACCTTGAGGCCGGCCTCGTGCATGAACTCGGTGAGATCCTCCGCCATCCGCTTGGTGAGCGTGGTGACGAGGGTGCGGTATCCCTTCCTCGCGGTGATCCGCGCCTCGTTGATGAGGTCGTCGACCTGGTCCTCGACCGGCTTGATCTCGACCGGCGGGTCGATGAGGCCGGTGGGGCGAATGACCTGCTCAGCGAAGACGCCGCCGGTCTGCTCCAGCTCCCACGGGCCCGGCGTGGCGGAGACGGCGACGGTCTGGGGGCGCATCGCGTCCCAGTCGTGGAAGCGGAGCGGGCGGTTGTCGATGCAGGACGGGAGCCGGAAGCCATATTCGGCGAGCGTGATCTTGCGGCGATGGTCCCCGCGCGCCATCGCGCCGATCTGCGGCACCGTCTGGTGGCTCTCGTCGACGAAGAGCAGCGCATTCTCCGGGAGATATTCGAACAGGGTCGGAGGCGGCTCGCCGGGGAGGCGGCCGGTGAGGAAGCGGGAGTAATTCTCGATTCCGGCGCAGCTGCCGGTGGCGGCGATCATC
>JAXDPG010000333.1:0-2667 GCA_034668485.1 Sphingomonadales bacterium | reverse complement strand
CGCCGCCGTCGCCGGCTCGCCGCGAAGCAGCAGCAGCGGCGGCGGCGCCCGCTCCTCCTCGCCTTCCTCCCTCCGGGCGAGGCGGAGCCGCACCGCTCCGTCCGGCTGGCCCTGGGCGGCGTAGGGCCCGGCGCCGCGGCCGGCGCGGACGATCGCCATCTCCGGCTGGGCGAGCAGCTGCAGGAAGTTGGGACGCGGCGACTTCAGGCTGATCTCGAGCACGTCGTCGGTCATGACGACGATCTCGTCGATCGCGCCCAGGATCGGCTTCAGCGGGTTGCGGCTGGCCGGGGCGGCGGCGGCCCTCAGGCGGGCCACCGCCTGCTCGGCGGTGACCCGGCCGCCGCCGCCCTCCCACTCGGCCTTGCCGAGGCGGAAGGTGTAGCGAAGCCCGTCGTCGGAGACGATCCAGCGCTGCGCCAGCGCCGGCTCGATCTCGCCGCCCGCGTCGAAGCGGACCAGCCCCTGGGCGGCGGCTCCGGCCAGCACCGCCGAGGGGGCGTCGAGCGGCGCCCGGTTGGGGTCGAGGATCCGCGGCGCCCCGCCGACGGCGCTGATCGCCACCGGGCCGCTTTCCGGCTCGCCGCAGCCGGCGAGCAGGAGGGTCGCGGCGATCAGGTGCAGCGGCGTTCGGAGGCGAGTCACCATCGCCGACAGCGATAGCCCAGCCGCGCCGCACCGTCATCCCGGCGCTGCCTCCCTTTACCCGTCCTTCATCTTTGCGGCCCTAAAATCGTCCTTTGGACCAGGACAAGCGAGCGATGAACCAGTTCAAGCCGCGCCGGTCGGGGCGAACCGCGGTGGCGGGGCGTACCCGGCTGCGCGCCCAGAGCTGGTACAGCATCGAGGTCACGATCTGCGACGTCTCGACCACCGGCTTCAAGGCGGAATGCCCGGAGCCGGTGCGGATCGGCAGCTACGTGTCGCTCGACGTCCCCGGCGTCGGTCCGGTCAACGCCCAGGTCCGCTGGCAGCTGGGCGGCAAGATGGGCGGCATGTTCGTCGACCCGATCAGCCTCCACCGCTGCGAATGGACCGCGGTGCCGGTGGAGCCGCCGCAGGAAGCCGCCTGACGCTGAGGCGGCGCTGCCGCCGTTTCGGTAAGGCCGCCGCGACGCCGGCGCGGCTGGAAGCGAGGGGCTTTATATGGTGCGGACGGCGGGACTCGAACCCGCACGCCCCGAGGGGCAGGGGATTTTAAGTCCCCGGCGTCTACCGGTTCCGCCACGTCCGCACGAGGACCACATACGTCATTCCCGCGAAGGCGGGAATCCATCCGGCGATGGTTCGATGTGGTGAGTCAGGCTGGATTCCCGCCTTCGCGGGAATGACGGAGCTGGGCTCAAACGTTGAGCCGCTCGCGCATTTCCTTGCCGGGCTTGAAATAGGGGACTCGCTTGGCGTCGACGTCGACGGCGTCGCCGGTGCGCGGGTTGCGGCCCTTGCGGGCGTCGCGCTCGCGCGTCGAGAAGGCGCCGAAGCCCCTCAGCTCGACTCGGCCGCCATGCTGCAGCTGCTCGGTGACCGAATCGAAAAAGGCCGAAACCACCCGCTCGATCTCCTTGCCGGTGAGATCCGGATGATCATCGCAAAGCTTCTGGACGAGCTCGGAACGGATCACAGCTTCCCCCCAACAAGAGAAAACGCCAAAGCGGTCGCCGCCTCACCCCCGTAACGCGACCCGCTAACCCAAGTTAAAACGTAAAAATTGCCGGAACGCAATATCTCAAGTTGAAAAAGACGAGGAAAATTCGGCCCTTGCCGCAGATGACGGGCAGCCGGGCGGGCGCATGACGGTCGGATGCGCCCGCCCGTCCCGGATTATTCCTTGCCTTTCTGTTTCAGGGCCTCGCCGAGGATGTCGCCGAGCGAGGCGCCGCTGTCGGAGCTGCCATATTGGGCGACGGCCTGCTTCTCCTCGGCGATCTGCAGCGCCTTGATCGAGAAATTGGGCTTCTTCGAGCGGTCGAAGCCGATCACCAGGGCGTCGAACTTCTGGCCGACCTGGAAGCGCTCGGGCCTCTGCTCGTCGCGGTCGCGGCCGAGATCGGTGCGCTTGATGAAGCCGGTCGCGCCGTCGTCGCCGACCTGCACCTCGAGCCCGCCGTCGCGCACCTCGAGCACGGTCACGGTCACCGTCTCGTTCTTGGCGACTCCGCCGCCGGCCGCCGCGGTGCCGCCCTTGGCGACCCCGCCGCGCTCCAATTGCTTCATTCCGAGCGAGATCCGCTCCTTCTCGATGTCGACGTCGAGGACCACGGCCTTCACCGACTCGCCCTTGCGGTGGAGGTTCAAGGCCTCCTCGCCGGTCACGCCCCAGGCGATGTCCGACATGTGGACCATGCCGTCGACGTCGCCGTCCAGCCCGACGAACAGGCCGAACTCGGTCGCGTTCTTGACCTCGCCCTCGACCTCGGTTCCGACCGGGTGCGAGGCGGCGAAGGCCTCCCAAGGATTGGCCTGCGCCTGCTTGAGCCCGAGCGAGATCCGCCTCTTCTCCTCGTCGACCTCGAGCACCGACACGTCCACCTCCTGCGAGTTCGAGACGATCTTGCCCGGATGGACGTTCTTCTTGGTCCAGCTCATCTCGGAGACGTGGACGAGGCCCTCGATGCCCGGCTCCAGCTCGACGAAGGCGCCATATTCGGTGATGTTGGTGACCCGGCC
>JAXDPG010000332.1:0-9388 GCA_034668485.1 Sphingomonadales bacterium | reverse complement strand
GTCGATTGGGATATAGAGGCCCCGGGTCTCGATCATTACTTCAGGGATCTAGAAAAGAAACCGCGCTACGGTGTCGTGGAATTTCTAACAGATGTGAGGAAATCCCGGAGTCGGGACTGGCATGCCTACACCACCCGAGTGAGGCTCCCAAGCGCGAAAGGCAGCCTTCACGTCATGCCGGCGGTGGCAGGCAAAGGTGATTATGCACGAGCCGTGCAGGACCTAGACTGGGACGCGCTCTACCGTGACAAGAGTCTCGGCGCGAAGCTCGAAGCGTTGCGAGGTCATTGGACCGAAAAATTCGATTTCATTCTGGTCGACAGCCGTACGGGGATCACCGACTTCAGTGGCCTTACTACAGCGCAATTGCCCGATATTCTTGCCTTCATGTTTACGGCTAACGAGCAGAGTTTGATGGGTTGCGCGGATGTCGCACGACGAGCAATGGCGGCGCAGCGCCAGATGCCGCTCGACCGTGCACCCATCGTGCCCCTGCCCATTCCTGCCCGGTTTGAACAACGGGAGGAATACGAACGTGCCAAGCAATGGCGTATCCGTTTTAAGAAGGAGCTGCGCCCGTTCTTCGACACTTGGGTGCCGATAGGCAGCGATATGCTGAAGCTGATCGATCTTCTCACCATTCCTTATGTGCCCCGTTGGACCTTTGGCGAGGAGCTCGCCGTGCTGGAAGAAAAGGCCGGCCCCAGCGGAGTGCGAAGCCCGAGTCATCTGGCGAGCTATGCCTGCGAAACGCTTGCGGCCCTCATCAGCAATGAATTTTCAAAGATTGAGCTGCTGACGTCGAGCCGCGACGAATATGTCCACAATGCGCGAGCGCGAGCGCCAACGGGCGCGATGGAGACGATCCAGCCTATCAACATCTACTTTTCGGTGAGCACCGATCCGCGCGCGCAGATGGTACGGCAGCAGGTTTTATCATCCGTCTCGTTCGAACTTGGGGTCCCCGTGGTGCCGCTCGGCGCCGCTCAAGTGGAGCCCGGATCTATATCTCTGCGCAAGGTATCGCGGCCCGAGATCGAGCGAGCCAATGCTTATGTGATTGTAGTAGATGAAAGCTTCGGCCGCACAAGCTGGCTCCAGGAGGAGGTGGAGGAGATCGTTCGGCAATCGCTGCGCAGTGAATATCCGCGCGCCATCATTCCAGTCGTGCTGCCGAAAGCCGAGCAGGCCTTCACGCGCAGCAAGCTGGGAAGCTTCAACGCGATATATCTTAAACACTCGAACCCGGAGAGGTGGCGCCTCGACTCACTTTTCGAACGATTGCGACTGCAGAGCACCCTGGCCTCGGGTCCCTAGGCACGGCTGTCGACGGACCGAATCGGGATCCTCGAACGATGGCCAGCCCGCAGCGGCCCCGCTAAGTCAGGCCGATGCGGGGGCTCGACATCGGTGTGGCGGGATGTGGCATTGGCGGCCTGGCCGCGGCGCTGCTGCTTGCCCGCGACGGCCACCAGGTCCGCCTCTACGAACGTTTCGAGGCGCCGCGGCCGGTCGGCTCCGGCCTGATGATCCAGCCGACCGGCCTCGCAATCCTCGACAAGCTCGGCCTTGCCGCGGCGCTCATCCCCGCCTCGGCGCCGGTCGAGCGGCTGTTCGGCCGAGCCGAGCCGTCGGGCCGGGTCGTCCTCGACGTCCGCTACGAATGGCTCCGCCGCCCCGGCGCGCGCGGCTACGGAGTCCATCGCGCCACCCTGTTCGACATCCTTCACCGGGCCGTCGTCGCGGCGGGGATCGCGATCGACACCGGCCGGACGGTCTCCGGCAGCCGCCAAGGCCGAGTGCATTTCGCCGACGGCGAGCGATCGGAGCGGCACGACCTCGTCGTCGACGCGCTCGGCGCCGCCTCGCCGCTCGCGGGCGACCCCGCCCGGCCGCTCGCCTACGGCGCGCTCTGGGCCAGCCTCGACTGGGTCGACGGCTTCGACGGGCACGCGCTCGAGCAGCGCTATCGCCGCGCCAGCACGATGACCGGAGTCCTGCCCGTCGGCCTCGCGCCCGGCGCGCCCCGGCCCCAGGCCGCCTTCTTCTGGCTGCTTCGGGGCGACCGCCTCGCCGCCTGGCGGGACCGCGGGCTCGAGCCGTGGAAAGCCGAAGTCCGGGCCCTCTGGCCGGCCACCGCGCCTCTCCTCGACCAGATCGACCGCCTCGATCTTCTCACCTTCGCCCGCTACGCCCACCGCACCCTGGCCGAGCCCATTCAGCCCGGCCTCATCCACATCGGCGACGCCTGGCATTCGACCAGCCCGCAGCTCGGCCAGGGGGCCAACATGGCCCTGCTCGACGCCTGGGCCTTAGCAAAGGCGCTGCGCGAGGAGCCGGACCTGGAGGCCGCCCTGCGCCGCGCCGTCGCCCTGCGCCGCTCCCACGTCCGGCTCTACCAGGCCCTCTCCGCTCTGTTCACGCCCGCCTACCAGTCGGACGGCCGCCTGCTGCCCTGGATCCGCGACCGCATCGTCCCGCCGTTCGGCCGGCTCTGGCCGGCCACCCGAATCCAGGCGGAGATGGTGGCGGGCACGTTCGGCGGCCCGCTCGAACGGCTGGGGCTGGCCTCCTAAGGACGCAAGACCGGCGAACGACGACGATGGTGAAGCCGGCCTTCCCGCTCCGGAAGTCATGTCGCCGCCCTGGAAATCGTGTTACCAGCAAACCGGGCCGGTCGAGACCCGTTGTTCTCTCCTCTTCGCGTCGTCTTCTGTGAAGCGCACGAACCGAGGGGCATCTCGACTTGCAAAGGGGGAGGGCAGGAAGATGGATTACGACGCGATCGTGATCGGCAGCGGCTTCGGCGGATCGGTTTCGGCTTGCCGGCTGAGCGAAGCGGGCGCCCGTACGCTCGTGCTCGAGCGCGGCCGGCGCTGGGACAGTTCCACCTATCCGCGCCTGCCCGGCAGCGCCTGGGTATGGGACCAGGACGATCCGGTCGCCTGCAACGGCTGGGTCGACCTGCGCCTGTTCCGCCACATGGCGGTGGCCCAGGGCGCCGGAGTCGGCGGCGGCTCGCTCATCTACGCCAACGTGTCGGCGGTGCCGCCGCGGCAGACGTTCGACGAGGGCTGGCCGCCCGAAATCACCTGGGATGCGCTGGCACCTCATTATGCCACCGTCGGCCAGGTGATGAACGTCCAGTCCGTCCCGGATGGCCAATGGCCCAACCGGATGAAGCTGATGAAGGAGGCTGCCGACGCGATCGGCGCCGGCGACCGCTTCCGCAAGCTCGAGCTCGCCGTTTCGTTCGATCCCGCCTGGCATTACGGCCTGCCGGACGCGGTCGACGCCCGCCACAGCCGGCGTTTCGTCAACGCGCAGGGAGTCGAGCAGGGCACCTGCGTCCATCTCGCCAATTGCGACATCGGCTGCGACGTCGACGCCAAGAACACGCTCGACCGCAACTATCTCGCTATGGCCGAGCAGAAGGGTGCCGAGGTCCGTCCGCTCCACCTCGTCACCGGCATCGAGCCGATCGACGGCGGCGGCTACCGGGTCCGTTTCGACGCCATAGCCGACGGCGCCCGTCGGCCAGGAAGCGCCACCGCCCGCCGAGTCGTCGTCGCCGCCGGCTCGCTCAACTCGACCGAGCTGCTGCTGCGCTGCCGTGACGTCAACCGCACCCTGCCGCAGCTCAGCCCGTATCTCGGCCGCGACTGGAGCAGCAACGGCGACTTCCTCACCCCCGCCGTCTATGCCGACCGGCGGCCGAGGCCGTCTGCGGGGCCGACGATCAGCAGCGCCATCGATTTCCTCGACCGCAGCCAGTCGGGCGAAGCCTTCTGGATCCAGGACGGCGGCTTCCCCGGACTGCTCGCCGACTGGATCCGCGCCGGCGAGGCCGCCCATCCCCAGCTGCGCCGCTTGCTCAAGGGGATCCGCACCGCGCTGATGGCGCACGGGCCGCTCGACTCGGTCATGCCGTGGTTCGCCCAGGGTGTCGACGCCGCCGACGGCATATTGTCGCTGCGCCGCCGCTGGTGGCTGTTCGGCCCCCACCGCCTCACGCTCGACTGGCAGATCGCGAAGTCGCGCGGCTTGATCGAGGCGATCATCGCCATGCACCGCAAGCTCTCCGCCGCGACCGGAGGCCATCCGATCGTGCCGGCGACCTGGACTCTGGGCAATTATCTGATCACCCCGCATCCGCTCGGCGGCTGCAACATGGGTGTCTCCCCCGCCGACGGGGTCGTCGACCACAAGGGCGAGGTCTTCGGCTATCCGGGCCTGCACGTCCTCGACGGCGCGATCGTCCCCGAAGCGGTCGGGGTCAATCCGTCGCGGACGATCGCGGCGCTGACCGAGCGGGCCATGGCGGAGATCGCCAGGGCCTGAGGGCCGCCGTCAGGCGACACCGATCGGCGGCTCGATCATATGCTCGTCGAGCGGCGGGTTCTTCAGAGTCTCGCCATTGTCCCTCGGCACCTTCCTGAGCCCGATCGGGAAGACGGTCAGGGCACCATTCTTGTCGATCCTGAGACGCAGGAAGGATTTGTAATTCTCGATCCGCATCGACGAGAAGCCTTCGTTCGGATGGCGTCCGAGGAAGCCGATGCAGAAGAGCAGGTAGAGGCCGAAGGCGATGGCGGAGGCGATTGCCGCCCCCGCGGTGGCCAGCGCCACCGAAAGGATGCTGTCGAGCCGCGGATCGGCGATGAGGCCGTGCGTCAACCGAAGCACGGCGACGGTGCTGAGGGTGACGGCCGCGGCTTGCAGCAAAGCGTGGCCCACCCCCATCGCCAAGCCCAGCCCCTTCGAATAGGGCGAGTCCGCGAACCGGGTATAAGCAATCAGCGATATGATGACGAGCAGCGCCGACCAGGGCGAGGTCGGGACCAGCACCGTCCAATAGAGCCAGGCCGCGTCCCCTAAGCTGCCGACGCGGAGCGCCGTCGCGAACGTCTCTCCAAGGGCGATGCCGGCGTTGAAATCGAGAATCCAGTTGAACAACCCGTAGACGCAGAAGAGCAGCAGCACGAACGAGGTGTTCATCGCCGCGAACCCGAGGTTGCCCCAAGACAATCGCCACGACGTGGCGCTGTCGGGAAACAGCGCTTTCTTGCCCGCCGTCTCGGCGATCTCGAACTTGCGCGGATAGTCGCCGGCCCTGCCGTCGACCCCGGGTTTGGGAAAGCGCGAATTGAACGTCTTGGTACGAAGATGGTGGGTCGGGTGGAGGAAGGCGCCGCCGCCGCCGCAGACGATGTAGTTGAGCTCGTCCTCATGCCAGCGGCAATAATGGTGGCTGTCGCCGGTCAGGACGAGCTTGAGCTGGTGGCCCATCGGCGTATCAGGCTCGGGCCAGCGCCCCGCCGGGTCCGTAGCCCACCCATCCGGTCGCTGCTCGGGACGCGGCGCCCGGGCCAGGCCGGCGAGGCGCTCAAGATAGGAGAAGCTCTCGAACTTCTTGTCCGGGTCCTTGGGATCGACATAGGCCCAGGCCGGGTCGGCGACGCACAGGATCACCTTGGAATTGGGCTTCATCCAATAGGTCGCGGCATGCTGGAAATAGTCGATCTGCGGCTGGTCGATAAAGCCTTCGAGCTGGCTGTCGGTGCCCCACACCCACCAGTCGTTGGGAAGCGCGATCGCGAAATAGCTTCGAGTCTGCTGCGTCTGGCGCCCGCCGATCACCTTGCCGTCGCGGCTGACGCCGAGGTCGAGGCCGGGCCGCGCCACCCGCCGCCGGCAGAACAGGCCGAAGAAGGAATTGAGCCCGTCATACCAGTCGTGATTGCCCGGAATAGCGTAGAGATCGGGTCGCTTGCCCGGCTCGTTGGGCCAATGGGGCACGCCGCCCGGTGCATAGGCTTCGTCGAACGCCGCGATGAACCGGTCGCGATATTCCTCCTTGGAGGCGGTCGGATAGACCTGGTCGCCGCCGAGGATCAGCAGCTCCCCGCGCGGGAGCCTGCCGCCGTCGAGCGAATCTTCGGCCGCGAGCCGCGCCATCGCATAGGTCGAATTCCAGCCGTCGCCGCTGTCCGCGAGATAGTCGAACCAGAAATCCTCGCCCAGATTGCGGCCCGAATAGTCGAACTCCGCGTCGGCGGGCGTGGGCTGGATCGCGTTCGCGGCGGCGATCGCTTCGCGCTTGTCGGCGAAATGGCCGAAGAGTCCGGAGATGACCGATCGGATCCCGGTCGCCGCCAGCAGGCCCGGATCGTACCATCCGGCCATCGAAGGTCGTTTCGCCACGCCAAGTCTCCCCCCTCATTCCCTGGGGCAGACCATATTCCCACTGGGCGCCGCGTCTACCCCTTCATGCGCGGAAATGGAGTTACTTTTGCGGCGCGGCGGCGCCCGGTCGGGCGATCAGTCCGAGTCGCCCACTTCCGTCCCTTGCCCGCCCTTCGAGTCCTGGAAGAAGGGCTCGACCTCGCCCTTCAGCCTGACCGTCATCGGCTGGCCGAAGCGATCGAGGCTGCGGCCCGCGGCGACGCGGATCCATCCCTCCGACACGCTATATTCCTCGACGTCGGTGCGCTCCTTGCCCTTGAAGCGGATGCCGACTCCGCGGCGCAGCAGCTCGCCGTCGAAGAACGGGCTGCGCGGGTTGAGCGAGAGGCGGTCGGGGGGCGAGTCTGCCATGTTACGTCTCTTCGTGTCGGTCAGCGCAATTTGGAGATCTTCAGCCCGTCGAGCCTGGCCCGCTCCTTCACCGACTCCTCGGTGCGGGTCAATGCCTTCGCCACCGCCTTCAGCGACATGCCCTTGCCGGCGAGCAGATGCAGCTTCTGCAGCTCCTCCTGCTTCCAGGGCTGGCGGTGGCGGGCGAAGGGCTCGGCCATCAGCCGCTCGACAGCCCGCCGCCGCCCTTGGTCGAGGGATTGGCGGCGATCGTCTTCTTGACTTCCTTCTTGGGTTTCCTGGCTTCCTTGTTGCTCTTCTTCTGACCCTTGGCCATGTCCGTCTCTCCTTCAGCACCCCACGCCCGCTTTGCCGTGCCGCGGGCGGTTCAGCAATCCTTCTTCATCCAGCACGGATCCCATTGCGGCTCCGGCCCAAAGCGCGCGGCCAGGAAGTCGACCAGCGCGCGAACCCGCGCCGTCGTCGCCCGACCCGGCGGCATCAGCGCGTAGAGGCCCCCTTCCTCGAGCGGATAGTCCCGGAGCAAAGGCTCGAGCGTGCCGCGTTCGAAGGCCGGGGCGGCGATGAAGCTCGGCAGGATGCAGATGCCGAGCCCGGCTTCCGCCGCGGCGCGAAGCATCTCGCCATTGTCGGCGCGCAGCCGCGGCCGGCCGCGGACATAGTCCCACTTGCCGGCGACCCGGAAGCGCCACTGCTCGTTGGCGTAGAGGAGGATGTCGTGGTTGGCGAGGTCGCGGGGATGGTCCGGCCGGCCGCGCGAGTCGAGATAGGCCGGGCTCGCCGCCGGCACCTTCCTGACCGGAGCGATCTTGCGCGCGACGAGCGCCGAATCCCTCAGCGAGCCGATCCTGACGGCAAGGTCGAAGCCGCCCGCCGCCAGGTCGACCGGCCGGTCGTCGAACGAGATGTCGAGCTCGATCCGCGGATGCTCGGCGGCGAACTCGGCCAGCGCCGGCGCCAGATGCTCGACTCCGAACGACAGCGGCGCCGACAGCCGCACCGGCCCGGCCACCTGGGTCACCGCCTCGGCGACCACCTCCTCGGCCGCCTCGAGATCGGCGAGGATGTTCGACGCGCGCTCGAAATAGGCCTGCCCCACCTCGGTCGGCTGCGCCCCCTGCGCGGTGCGGGTCAGCAGCCGCGCGCCAAGCTGCTGCTCGAGCCGAGCGACCCGGCGCGACAGGATCGACTTCGACATCCCCATCCGCTCGGCCGCCCGGCTGAAGGCACCGGTCTCGGCCACCCTGACGAAGGCGAGGACGTCGAGCAGGTCAGTCGATGAGCGTTGCATGCCTGTCCCTTCGATCCGCTATGGAGTCGTCGTCTCTTTCCACCGGACTCCAATGGGTACACCATTCGCTCCGGGCGGCCGCCACGGTGGCGCCGGCCCGAAGATGGAGGGGAGCATGTCCACAATCAAATCCTGTCGGCTTCACTCGGGCGGCCTTGCCTTTCTCGCAGCCTGCGCCGCGATCGCCTGGGCCACTCCCGCTTCGGCCCAAGGATCGCCGGAATATGCCGTTAAGTTCGTCTGCGGCGACGCGGCGCCGCGCACGAGCTTCGCCCCCGGCACCTATTTCACCGCTATCAACATCCATAATCCGGGCCGCGAGGACAATGGGTTTGCGTTCAAGGTCGCTCTGGCCAAGCTCGGAAGCCCGGGCAATCCGACCGGCTTCTCCAGCATGGTCCTGAAAAGCGATCAGGCGACGGAGTTCGATTGCCGACTGATCCGGCGCCTGCTGGGATCCGCCGTCACAGGCACAACCGCCTTTACCGGCTTCTTCGTCATCCAGCCGCGGCAGTTTGAGCTCGACGTCGTCGCCGTCTACTCCGCCGGCCCGGTCGGCGGCCCCGTCGCGACGATGCATACCGAACGGGTGCCCCTGCGCATGAATCGGTAGAGCGCCTCTCCGGTCAGACCAGTGTTGCTCAACATGCAACATCACAGTGCACTTTTATGCTCTTCTGGCAACATCGGCCAAGTTCTATATCCTCCACAAGCCCAGTGGAGGAAGACATGACCAACGTCCTCATCATCGACAGCGCCGCCACCGGCGACGCCTCCGTCTCGCGCCGGCTGACCGGCGAGCTCGAAGCGATATTGCGCGGGCGCGGTCCCGTCCGGATCGTCCGCCGCGACGTCGGCACCGCGCCCGTCCCGCACCTCACCGCCGAGACCACGCCGGCCATACGCGGCGCCGAGGCGGAGACCGAGGCCGCGCGCGACGCCCTCGCCTTGTCCGACGATCTGATTGCCGAGCTGAAGGCGGCCGATCTCGTCGTCATCGGTGCTCCGATGTACAATTTCGGAATGGCCTCGACGCTCAAGGCCTGGTTCGACCACGTCCTTCGCGCCGGCATCACCTTCCGTTATTCGGAAGCCGGCCCGGAAGGGCTGTTGAAGGGCAGGAAGGCGATTGTGATCGAGAGCCGCGCCGGCCTCTACAGCGAGGGCCCCGCCGCCGCCATGGACAGCCAGGAGCCGCATCTGCGCACCCTACTCGGTTTCATGGGCTTCACCGACGTCGCCTTCGTCCGAGCCGAGAAGCTGGCCTTCGGCCCGGACGCGGCCGCGGCCTCGATCGCGGAGGCGATCGACCAGCTCCGCGGCCTCGCCGCCGAAGAATTGCCGCTGGCGGCCTGAAAGCCGCCGCGCAACCCCGTCCGCCCGCCGCAGCCCCTCCTGGCGGCGGGCGGGCGGGACACCATATCCGCAACCGAGGAGACTGGACATGAAGCTCTATTACGCCCCCGCCGCCTGCTCGCAGGCGCCCCACATCGTCGCCCG
>JAXDPG010000331.1:0-3852 GCA_034668485.1 Sphingomonadales bacterium | reverse complement strand
CGGAACAGGACGCGGGTGACGCAGCCCGTATAGCCCTGCTCGCTCGGCGGCTTGCGGGCGCCGCTGACGATCTGCGCCGCCTGCTGTCCGAACAGCTGCGCCGGCTCGGCGGCGAGGACTCGGACATTGCCGATTCCGCCCCACGGCGCGACGTCGAACGTCAGGATCGCCCAGCCCTCGATGCCGCGGCGCTCGAACTCGTGGGGGAAGCTCAGCGGCGGCATCCGGGCCCAGGGAGCGTCCTCCTTCGGGCACGAGGCCGTGTCGTTCCGATAGGAATCCGGCGACGGCGATTCGGGCGCCTGCAGCGGCTCCGTCTGGCGCCGCCAGTAGGTGTAGGTGCAGCCGCGCCTGGCGATGGGCGAGAAGCGCGAGCGGCGCACCGCGTCGAGCGACTGCCGGTCCAGCTCCGCATTGCCGGCGGATCCGAGCAGCCGGACGTTCTTCGGCCGGCCGGCCGAGTCGAGATCGAAACCGAGGAAGCTGTAGGACAGGGTCCCGGGCGCCTGCGGTATCTCTTCGAAGGCGGGATAGGCGCGCAGCCGAACGTTGAGCCGCGGGTCGTCGAAGCAGTTCGAGCCGGGCGGCTTGGTGCGGTCGAAGATAAGGGCTCCGGCGGGGCCTCCCGGCCGCGGCTGCAGCGCGACGAGCCGGTAGAGCGTCGCCCGGTCCGCCGCCGCCGCCGGCTCGACGGTGACGTCGTAGGCGAGGGTGCAGTCGAGCCGTTCCCGCCCCGCCGCAAAGCGGGAGGCGGCGAAGGCCGCGGCCACGTCGCCGCTGTCGTAATACGGGCCCGAAAAGGTCTCGCGCGGCTCCTCGACGATGCCGAGCGGCCGGCCGGAGGAATCGATCCGGAACCGCAGCCTGACCGGACTTGGGGCCGGCATGCCCTGGTTCCATCCGGTGACCTGGGGCAGCGGCGGCTCGTTCAGGAGCAGCGCCTCCTCGCCGCCCCGGCAGCGGGCCGGGCCGGCGCGGAAGCTCAGCACGGCGGTTTCAATATCCCCGCCCGGAGTCACGATCACCGGCGGCGCGACGGGGAGCAGGGCGAGCAAGGGAAGGATGATCATCGCTCGATGATCGGGCCAACCCTTTTAGAAAACAAGCCTTTATCAGGCGGGAATCTGACCGAGCGCGTCGCGAAGCTGAAGCAAGGCGAGGACGAAGAGGCCGGCGCCGAGCACCAGGTCGAAGCCGCGCACCGGCCGCAAACGCTGGCCGCGCGGCCGGTGGAACGTGAGGTCGAACATGGTCGCCAGGACCAGCCAGGCGCCGGCCAGCCCGGCGACGATCGAGAGCGGCAGGAACGGCCAGAACAGGATCTGGTAGGCGCCGACGAACGCCCACAGCGCCAGCGCCAGCAGCTCCGCGGTGGCGCCGATGCCGATCAAGGTCCACCGCCTGCGCATCAGCTCTTCTTCTTCGCCGGCGCCTTCCTGGCCGCCGGCTTGCGACCTCGTCCCCTCTTGACCGGAGGCCCCTTGGCGGCTCGCTCGTCGAGCAGCTGGGCTGCCTCCTCGAGCGTAAGGGCATCGGGGGCGAGCGACTTGGGCAGGGTGGCGTTGGTGGTGCCGTCGGTGACGTAAGGACCGAATCGCCCCTCCATCAGCCTGATCTCGAGCTCGGTGCGCGGGTGCGGCCCCAGAAGCTTGAGCGGCTCGCGCGAGCCCCGCGCCCGGCCGCCGCCCGCAGCGGCTTCGGCGAGCTTGACCACCGCCGCGTTCATGCCGGTCTCGAAAGCCTCGGCGGTCGAGCCGAGCTTCGCATATTTGCCGTCATGGGCGAGATAGGGGCCGTAGCGGCCTATCGAGGCGGTGATCGGCTTGCCGCTCTCCGGATGGGTGCCGATCGTCCGCGGCAGCGACAGCAGGCGCAGCGCCTGATCGAGATCGACCTGGTCCTGGGGCAGGTCGCGCGGGATGGACGAGCGCTTCGCCTCCTTGCCCTCGCCGAGCTGGACGTAGACGCCGAAGCGGCCGGTGCGCAGGCTGACTTCCTGCCCCGTCTCCGGATCGGCCCCCAGCAGGGTCGGACCGGCGTCCGCACCGCCCTCCTCGCCGCCCTGGCCGAAGCGGCGGGTGAACTTGCAGTCGGGATAGTTGGAGCAGGCCACGAAGGCGCCGAAGCGGCCGCCGCGAAGCGACAGCCGGCCTTCGCCGCAGGCGGGGCAGAGGCGCGGATCGCTGCCGTCCTCCTTGTCGGGGAACAGCCAGGGCGACAGGAAATCGTCGAGCGCCGCGGTGATCGCCGAGGGCTGCTGCTCCATGATCTCGGCGGTCTTGGGCTTGAAGTCGCGCCAGAATTCCTCGAGCACCGCCTGCCATTGCAGCCTGCCGCCGGAAATTTCGTCGAGCTCGTCCTCGAGATGGGCGGTGAAATCGAACGAGACGTAGCGCTCGAAGAAGCGCTCAAGGAAGGCGGTCAGAAGCCGTCCGCTCTCCTGGGGGATGAAGCGGTTCTTCTCGAGTTCGACATAGCCCCGGTCCTTCAGCGTCTGCAGGGTGGTCGCGTAGGTCGACGGGCGGCCGATGCCGAGCTCCTCCATCTTCTTGACCAGGCTCGCCTCGGAGTAACGCGGCGGCGGCTGGGTGAAATGCTGCTCGGCCGTCACCTTCTTCTTGGCCGGCGCGTCGCCCTCGCGCAGGCGCGGCAGGCGGCGCGACTCATCGTCCTCGGCATCGTCGCGCCCTTCCTCGTAGAGGGCGAGAAAGCCCGGGAAGAGGACGACTTGGCCCGTCGCCCGCAGCCCGGTTTGGCCGGTGCCGTCGAGAAGCTCGGCGGTGGTGCGCTCCATCCTCGCCGACGCCATCTGGCTGGCGAGAGCGCGCTTGAAGATCAGGTCGTAGAGCCGCCCGTGATCGCCCGAGCCGGCCCGGTCGCGGCCGAAATCGGTGGGGCGGATCGCCTCATGCGCTTCCTGGGCGTTCTTCGCCTTGGTCTCGTAATGGCGCGGCTTGTCTGGGACGTAGCCGGCATCGAACCGGTGGGCGACGGCGCGGCGCGCCGCCGAGACGGCTTCGGGCGCCATCTGGACGCCGTCGGTGCGCATGTAGGTGATCGAGCCGTCCTCGTAGAGCGCCTGGGCGATCCTCATCGTGTGGCTGGCGGCGAAACCGAGCTTGCGGGCCGCCTCCTGCTGGAGGGTCGAGGTGGTGAAGGGCGGCGGCGGGTTGCGGGTGAGCGGCTTGGTCTCGATCGAGGCGACGGCGAAGCGGCCGGCCTCGACCGCCGCTTTGGCGGCCGCCGCCGTACCGGCGTCGCCGATCGACAGGCGGTCAACCTTCTCCCCTTTGAAACGGACCAGCCGGGCGAGGAATTCCTGCCCGTCCGCCTCCATCAAAGCGACGACGCTCCAATATTCCTGGGCCCGGAACAGCTCGATCTCCCGCTCGCGGTCGACGACGAGCCGAAGCGCGACCGACTGGACCCGCCCCGCCGACTTGGCGCCGGGCAGCTTGCGCCACAGCACCGGCGACAAAGTGAAGCCGACGAGGTAGTCGAGCGCGCGGCGGGCGCGGTAGGCGTCGATCAGGTCCTCGTCGAGCGCCCGGGGATGCTTCATCGCCTCGGTGACGGTCGCCTTGGTGATGGCGTTGAAAGTGACGCGCTCGACGTCGGCGGGGAGCGCCTTGCGCTTCCTCAGCACCTCCTGGACATGCCAGCTGATCGCCTCGCCTTCGCGGTCGGGGTCGGTGGCGAGGATCAGGGTATCCGACTTCTTCGCCTCGTCGTTGATCGCTTTGAGCTGCCGAGCCTTGTCGGCGTAGGTCTCCCATTCCATCGCGTAGCCGGCGTCGGGATCGACCGATCAATCCTTGGGCGGAAGGTCGCGGACATGGCCGTAGGAGGCGA
>JAXDPG010000330.1:0-7689 GCA_034668485.1 Sphingomonadales bacterium | reverse complement strand
CAGATTGTGCGCCGGCCGCTTCATGGCGAGGCCGAGCCTGGCGAGGCAGGCCCAGTCGAACAGCTCGCCGGGATCCTCCTTGCGCGCCGGCGCGACGTCCGAATGGCCGACGACGCAGGGCGGGCGGATATGGTAGCGGCCGACGATATCGGCGACGAGCGGGACCAGGGCGTCCATCTGCGCCTGCGGGAAGGGCCGATAGCCAAATTCATGGCCGGGATTGACGATCTCGATGCCGATGCTGGCGGAGTTGACGTCGGTGAGGTTGCGCCAGAAGGCGCGGCCGGCATGCCAGGCCCGTTTGTCCTCGGCGACCAGGCGAAGCACCTGCCCGTCCTCGTCGACCAGATAATGGGCCGAGACCTTCGATTGGGGGTCGCGCAGCCGGGCGATCGCCGAGGCGGCATCCGCCATGCCGGTATAATGGAGGACCAGCATCGAGACGGGCAGAGCGCGCTCGTCGAAATTGGGCGAGGGGGCGTCGACGATCCCGTCCATCGCGCCTTCCGGCGCTAAAAACGGCCTGTCGTCAAGAGGCGGCCCGGCGTCGCTCCGGGCGGCGGGCGGCACGCCGGTAGAGGCCCCGGCAGTCGGGATCGGAGACGAAGGCGTCGGTCTGGCCGATCACGGTCTCGCCGGCGCCGAGCATCAGCACCGCGTCGTCGGCCGCGGCGGCGGCGAGGCGGGCGAAGGCGGCGCGGCGCATCTCGGGCGAGAAATAGAGGAGGACGTTGCGGCACAGGACGATGTCGAACTTCCCCGGAGAGGCGGACGGGGCGACCAGGCTGGCGACCTCGAAGCGGACGGCGCGCCTCAGCTCCGGAGCGATCCGCCAGGCGGCACCGGGCAATTCCTCGAACCAGCGCATCATCTGCAGCACCGCCAGGCCGCGCTGGACCTCGAACTGGGAATAGACGCCGCTCCTCGCCTGCCCGATGGCGCCGCGGGCGACGTCGCTGCCGATTATGTCGATCGTCCAGCCCTTCCAGCGCGCCTTCTGCTCGGCGAAATGCATGGCGATCGAATAGGCTTCCTGGCCGGTCGAGCAGCCGGCGCACCAGATGGCGAGCCGGCGCTCGCGGCGGCGCTCGCCCTCGAGCCGGTGCAGCGCCGGCCCGAGCAGAAGCTCGAAGGCCTGGCGGTCGCGGAAGAAGAAGGTCTCGTTGTTGAGCAGGGCCTCGACGACCGCGTCGGCAAGACCTTCGTCGGCGCGGGCGACGAGCGCGGCGACGAGGCCGTCGAGCGAGCCTATGCCGCGCTCGCGCATCAGCGGCTGAAGCGCGGTCTCGATGCGCCAGCGCCGGCTCATCGCCAGCTGCTGGCCGGTGCGGGCCTCGAGCAGGCCCGCGAGAATTCGGCTGGACGCGTCGCTCACCTGCATGAAGCGGGCTCCGCCCGAAGCGCGATCCGGGCGGCGAGCTCGGCCGGCGGCAGCACCGCGCAGGCGAGGCCGGCCTCGGCGACCGCGCGCGGCATTCCCCAGACGGCGCAGCTGGAGCGGTCCTGCGCCATGATCGTCCCGCCGCGAGCGACGATCTCACGGCTTCCAACCAGGCCGTCCCGTCCCATGCCGCTCATCATCACCCCGATCGCGGCCCGGCCGTAGGCGCCGGCGACGGCGACCAGCATGACGTCGACCGACGGCATGCAGCCCCCCTTGGCGGACTCGCGGTCGAGGCGGACGAACACTTTCGAACCCTTCTGCTCGAGCCCGATATGGGCGTCGCCGGGGGCGAGCACGATGTGATCGGCGGCGAGCTCGAGCCCGTCCTCGGCGATCCGGACGATCCGCGCCGAGGCGGCTTCGAGCTGGCGGGCGAAGAAGGGCACGAAGGCGGACGGAAGATGCTGAGTGACGAGGATGGGAGCGCCGATCCGCGCCGGAAGCGCCCGAAGCAAAGCGGTGACGGCATTGAGCCCGCCGGTCGAGGCGCCGATGGCGATGCAGCCGGGCCTCGGCTCGGGGCCCTTGTCGGCCGCGGCCGCCGGAAGCTCCCGGCGGCCCATGCGCCGGAGCCGTTCGGCCAGAACGTCGGAGAAGCGGCCGCTGAACGCTTCCGCGCCCGGCTTGGGCAGGGTCTCCGCGGCGCCCGGCCCGAGCGCCTCGACCGCCGCCTCGGCGGCGCCGTCGCAGAAAGAGGAGACGATCAGCACCCGCGCGCCGCCGCCCAGCCTGACGATTTCCGGAAGCGCCTCGAGGCCGCTCTCGCCGGGCATCTCGACGTCGAGCAGGACGATGTCGACCTGGGTCAGCGGCAGCAGCCGAAGCGCCTCGCCCGCGTCGGAGGCGGTGGCGACGATCTCGAAATCGGCAAAGCCGCCGAGCATTCGCGACAGCACCGCCCTCGCCACCTGCGAATCGTCGACGATCATCAGCTTCAAGGGCGGTGCGGCCGGAGCGATCTCCCCCGCCGCTCGGGCGGCGGACCGGCTCACGCGACCCCGACGATCTGGAGCTTGCTCTCGAGGGTCTCGCGGTCGAAGGGCTTCATGACATATTCGTCGGCGCCGGCATCGATCGCCGCTCGAATATGGGCGGCGTCGTTCTCGGTCGTGCAGAAGACCACCTTGGGCTGGGTCTCGAACCTGCGCTGGCGAAGGGTTCTGAGGAACTCCATTCCGCCCATCACCGGCATGTTCCAGTCGAGCAGGACGACGTCGGGCATGTGGGCCTCGCAGCGGATCAGCGCCTCGCGCCCGTCCTCCGCCTCGTCGACGGTGAAATGGAGAGTCTCGAGGATATGACGGGCGACCTTGCGGATCACCTTCGAATCGTCGACGACCAGACAGCTCTTCATGCTCGCTCTCGCTCTTCCCGGCGGCTGCACCCTAGCCGCAATTCGTTAATCAGCGGCTTAAGCCGCCGCGCGCGCCGGCCCGGCGATCAGGGCCTCGATGTCGACGAGCAGCAGCAGGTCGCCCTCGGCCTCCACCGTCGCCCGTCCGATCCGCCGCCAGCCGCCGGCCAGCGACGCCGCCGGCTGCCGCTCGCCGGTCATTTCGACGACGTCCTCCACCGCCTCCACCAACAGCGCGTAGGGATGCCCGTCGACCACCGCCATCACCGCCTCCCGGTGGCCGTCGGCGAGGCTTCGGGCAGGATCGAGGGAGGCCAGGCAGTCGATCACGGTCAGCACCCGGCTGCGAAGCGCGGCGAGCCCGGCGACGTGGCGGGCGGCGCCCGGTATCGGCGAGAGCGAATCGATCTCGACGACCGAATCGACCTCGGCCGCGGGCAGAGCGATCCGCTCCCCGGCGAGCCGGACGATGAGCAGCAGCTCAGCCACGGCGGCGCCTCCGTTGGGCCGGGGCGGAGCCGGCGAGCGCGGCGAGCAGGCCTTCGCGGTCGTAGCGGTGGACGCTGTCCTCGCCGCCCTCGGCCTCGGCCCGAACTCGGACCAGCCGGGCGCCGGGCGGAGCGGCGGCCTCGTCGGCTTCGGCGACGGCGATGACGATGCTCGCGCCCTCGCTCTCGGCCGAGCCGCTGGCGACGACGGCATAGCCGGCGCTTTCGATGAGCGGGCGCAGGATCGCGTCCATGAAGGGATCGCCCGCGGGGATGGCGCAGACCGGCCGCTCCGCGCCGGCCGCGGCCGCGCCGCGGTGGCGGGCGAACAGCCAGTGCAGATCGAGCAATTCGGCCTGCTCGCCGCCGATCAGGACGATTCCGCGTACCTCGCCGGGCTCGGCGGCGGCGATCAGGCCGTCCGGAAGCGGGATGATGTCGACCACCTCCGCGAAGCCGTAGGCGATCTCGGTGCGGCCGTCGTGCAGGCGCAGCAGGCGGATCGCACGGTCCGGGACCGCGCCGCCGCAGCCTTCGAGCGGCAGCAGAGCGTCGCCGAGCGACACGTAGAGGCGGCCGGCGCTGAGCCGGACCGCTTCGGCGCGGACGTCCTCGATCCGCTGCACGGCGGCGACGGGCACCAGCCGCCTGGCACCTCCGAGCGTGCTGAACAGCAAGGCCGCCGGCCCCTCCGGAGCCTTGGCGGCGGGCGCCGGCGCGGCCTCGGCCTCGGCGCCGTGGCGGTGCACGGCCAGGCCCGCTTTGGCGGCGATTCCGGGAGGATCGAGCAGAAGCACCGGCTTGCCGTCGTCGGCGATGGTGGTGCCCGCGTAGAGCCCGGCCGCCATGACCGCCGGCGCGGCGGGCTTCACCACCAGCTCCTCATGGTCGTGGATGTCGTCGACGGCCAGGGCGTAGAGATCGGCGCCCGCGGGCTTGAGAAGGACGAGGCTTTGCGCGGCCGGATCGGGGGCGGCGGCGCACCCCAAAGTGTCGCGCAGGCAGACGAGGGGCAGCCGGCGGCCGCGCAAGGTGACGACGGCGGCGCCGCCGACGCTCTCGACCCGGACCCCCTCGCCCCTGACCCGGACGATCTCCTCGATCGCCGAGCGCGGGATCGCATAGACCTGGCCGGCGGCGACGACGGTGAGGGCCGGGATGATGGTGAGGGTGAGCGGGACTCGGAGCGTCAGGGCGACCCCCTTCCCTTTCCGGCTGGCCACTTCGACGAGGCCGCCGATCCGCTCGATATTGGCGCGCACGACGTCCATTCCGACGCCCCGCCCCGAAAGGTCGGTCACCTCGGCAGCGGTCGAGAGGCCGGGTTCGAAGATCAGCGCCGCCTTCTGCGCGTCGTCGAGCCGTTCGCCGCGCTCGTCGCTGAGCAGCCCGGCGGCGACGGCTCGGCGGACCAGCTTGTCGCCATCGATGCCGCGGCCGTCGTCGGAGATTTCGAGAAGGATCTGGTTGCCGGCCTGGCGGGCGCAGACCCGCAGGCAGCCGCTCTCGTTCTTGCCCGAGCGGCGGCGCTCGGCCGGGCTTTCGATGCCGTGGTCGATGGCGTTGCGGACGATATGGGTCAAGGGATCGCGGATCATCTCGATCATCTCGCGATCGATCTCGACGTCGCCGCCGTCTATCTCGAGCGTCACCTGCTTGCCGGTCTGGCCGGAAATGTCGCGGACCATGCGCGGCAGCGGCGCGAACAGATTGTCGATCCGCTGCATGCGGGTGCGGGTGATCGCGTCGCGGAGGTCGGCGAGGGTGGCGGAGACCCGGTCGAAAGCCGTCTCGAGATCGTTGCGGCCGCCGGTCTCGCGGATGCGGCGGGCCAGCTCGTTGCGCGCCAGCACGAGGTCGGAGACTCCACTCATCATCCGGTCGAGCAGCTCGACCGGGAGGCGGATCGTCCGGGTCGAGGCGCGGGCGGCGTGGCTCGCCGGAACCGCCTCGCCCTCCCCCGTCTCCACCGGAGCCTCGCAGGAGAGGGCCTCGATCAGAGCGCTGTCGTCCTCGCTGGCGAGGGCTTCGCCCGTCTCCAGCGCTTCGACGAGCTCGCCGATCCGGTCGATCACGGCGAGGACGGCGCTGACCAGCCGGGAGTCGGCGGCGCGGGCGCCGGAGCGGACCGCCGCCAGCGAATCCTCGGCGGCGTGGCTCAAGGCGCGGATCCGGGGCAGGTCGAAGAAGCCGCTATTGCCCTTGACGGTGTGGACGAAGCGGAAGATCTCGTCGAGCCGGGCGCGGTCGTCGGGCATCGACTCCCAGGCGACGATCTCGCCGGAGAGCGCCTCCAGCATCTCCCGCGTCTCCGCGATGAAATCGTTGATCAGATCGTCCATGGGCCCTTCCGCGTCGGAAAAAGGCTTAGGCGGGGTTGGTTAAGAAGGTGTTTACTGACGGGGTGGAGCGCACGCGGTCGAAACCGTCATCCCAGCGAAGGCTGGGATCCCGTGGGTGAAAGGCGCCGAGTTCCTCACTCGCTGGGGCGACGGGTCAGGCCGCCGGGATGCTCGCCCCGATCAGAAGCACCCCCTCCTCGCCGTCCGCGACCTGGACATCGCCGCCGCAATCCTGGAGCAGGCAGTGGACCAGCCAGGCGGCGGCGCCGCGCGGGGCGATGGAATCTTCGGCGACGTCGCCGAGCAGCGCCCGCTTCAATTCGGGGTCGAGGACGATGCGGGGGCCGTCGGCGCGCACGACGATGTCGACGCCCCCCTCATGCTTCTCCGCCCCGACGTCGAGGCGGCCGCCGCGGACGAGGGCGTCGCCGGCGATGAGGACGAGGTTGAGGAGCACCTTCAGGGCGGGCTTGCTCATCGTCGGTTCGTCGACGATCCAGCCGAGCTGGATCCGGCCGTCGCCGCCGAACAGGCCCTCGATCGCCACGCGGGCCTCGCGGGTGTCGACCTCGTCGCCGAAGCCGCCGGCAGCGCCGAAGGCCAGGCGGAAGAATTTGAGCTTGTTCGCAGAGGCCCGCGCGCTCTCGCCGAGCAGGTCCATGCAGCGGGCGCGCATCTCCGGATCATGCTCGTCGGCGAGCAGCTCGATGCCGTTGTTGAGCGCTCCGACGGGCGAGAGCAGGTCATGGCACAGGCGCGAACAGAGCAGGCTGGCAAATTCGTGGGATTTCATGGCGATTGGAGCCCCTGTCGCGCCGGTTTCACCCCTATTGGCGGCAGTCCTTTTCGGTTGCAAGGCGCGAGCCTTGATATCGTCCATATCGTCGCCACATCGAGTCCGGAATGACCCGGGGGGAGTCGATCATCACCGCCACGATCGCCGCCGATGCCGCGGGCCAGCGCCTCGACCGGGCGCTCGCCGCCGCTCTGCCGACGCTGTCGCGCGAGCGGCTCAAGGCGCTGATCTCGAGCGGGCGAGTGACCGGGCCGGGCGGCCCGGTGCGCGACCCCGCCGCCAAGGCGTTGGCGGGCACCTATGCCGTTGCCGTGCCCGAGCCCACGCCGGCCCACAACGAGGCGCAGGACATCGCGCTCGACATCGTCTTCGAGGACGATCATCTGCTCGTCGTCGACAAGCCGGCGGGAATGGTGGTTCACCCTGCGGCCGGCAATTTCGACGGGACGCTGGTCAACGCCCTCCTCCACCATTGCGCCGGGCGCCTGTCGGGCATCGGCGGGGTGGCTCGCACGGGCATCGTCCACAGCATCGACAATGACACGTCCGGGCTGCTCGTCGTCGCCAAGACCGATCCCGCCCATGAGGGCCTGTCGGCGCAATTCGCACGGCACAGCATCGACCGGCGCTACAAAGCGATCGTGGCGGGGCTGCCCAGCCCGCCGGCCGGGACGATCGACGCTCCCCTCGACAGTTCTACGGCCAACCGGAAGAAGATGGCGATCGTCGAGGACAAGCGCGGAAAAAGAGCGGTGACTCGCTATCGGGTGGTCGAGCCCTTGCGGGAGGCCGCCTTGGTCGAATGCCGGCTCGAAACCGGCCGGACCCACCAGGTGAGGGTGCACATGACCTCGATCGGCCATCCGCTGCTCGGCGACGGCGTTTATGGACGGACCCGAACGGCCCATCGTGAGTTATTGAAAAAGCTGGGTTTTGAACGCCAGGCCCTGCATGCGGCGGAGCTCGGCTTCATCCATCCCGTGACACGGGCGCCCTTGTCGTTCAAAAGCGACGTTCCGTCGGATATGCAGCAACTGTTAAGCGCGCTGGCGGTATAAGGGCGACGGTCCCGGCAAGATCAAAAGCAGCTGGAAACCAGGGAGTGAGTGAAGACGATGGCTAGCGGCAGAAACGTCCCGGCGACGATCCCCGCCATGAGCGGCGAAGCGGGCCTCAACCGCTATCTCGCCGAGATCAAGAAATTCCCGATCCTCGCCCCCGAGGAGGAATATATGCTGGCCAAGCGCTGGACCGAGCATCAGGAC
>JAXDPG010000329.1:0-8196 GCA_034668485.1 Sphingomonadales bacterium | reverse complement strand
TCTCCATCATGTAGCCGGACAGCCGCGTGTCCTTTCCGATCACCACCCGGTGTCGATGGTCGCCCCGCAGGAAATGCGCGCCCGCCGCCTGCCCGACCCGCTGCGCCATCTCGGCCGTCATCGGGTTCTGGTTGGTCCGGCCTCGGATCCCGTCGGTGCCGAAGAATTTGCGAGTCATGGACTTCCCTGCGCCAGTTTCCGACTGAATAGCGCGCGCGGCGCCCCTTGTCCTCCCCATCGCGCAAGCCCCCGCTTCGCGCGGGGAGGACTATTCGGGCCATGCCTCCCTCGCTACACCCGGCCGAATGTCGCAAGCCACCCGCATCCTCGCCGCGCTCGCCGCCGGGCTCCTGCTCGGCATCCTCACCGCGAAGGCCGCCTTCGCTCCGCAGGCAATCGCCGTCGCCGACCCGATCGGCGGCCTTTGGCTCGACGGGCTGAGGATGACGATCATCCCGCTGATCGTCGCCCTTCTGATCAACGGCATCGCCGCCTCGGCCGAGGCCGCCCGCTCAGGCCGCCTCGCCGGCCGCGCCGTGCTCCTGTTCATGGTGGTGTTGTGGACCGGAGCCATCATCTCCGCCTTCCTCACGCCGCTCCTGCTCGATCTTTTCCCGATGCCGACCGGGGCCGCCGATGCGCTCAAGAGCGCGCTTTCCGCCTCCGCGGCCAAGGTCGGCGAGGTCCCCACCCTCGGCCAGTTCGTCCGCTCGGTCATTCCCACCAACCCGCTCGCGGCCGCGGTCAACGACCAGATCCTGCCGCTGATGTTCTTCACCACCGTCTTCGCCTTCGCGATGACTCGCCTTCCCGAGGGACCGCGCAAGCATCTCGCTCTGTTCTTCAGCGCTCTCGCCGACGTCATGCTGGTGATCGTCAACTGGGTGCTGTGGCTGGCGCCGATCGGCGTCTTCGCCCTCGCTTACGTGGTCGGCGCCAAGGCCGGCGCCTCCGCCTTCGGTGCGCTCCTCCATTACATCCTGATCGTCTCGGCCGTCGGCTGCGTGATCTGGTTCCTCGCCTGGCCGCTGGCGATGATCGGCGGCCGCTTCGGATTCCTTGCCTTCACGCGCGCGGTGGGGCCCGCTCACGCCGTCGCGATCAGCACCCAGTCGTCGCTCGCCTCGCTGCCGGCGATGCTGCGCGGGTCGGAGAAGCTCGGCGTGCCGGTCGCCGCCTCGGGGGTAACCCTGCCGCTCGCGGTCGCCTTGTTCCGCGCGACGGGACCGGGGATGAACCTGGCCGTCGCCATCTACGTCGCCAACTGGTTCGGAATCCATTTGTCCCCGATGCAGATGATCGCCGGCATCGCCGTCGCCTCGACGACGACCTTGGGCGCAATCAGCCTGCCCGGCTCGATCAGCTATATCAGCTCGATCGCTCCCATCTGCCTCGCCATGGGCGTGCCGATCGAGCCGCTCGTCCTCCTCGTCGCGGTCGAAACCCTTCCCGACATCGTCCGCACCACGGGCAACGTCGCTATGGACGTCGCCACCACCGCGACGGTCGCCCGCCGCACCGGCTTCGACGAAGGGGCGCCGCTGACGGAACAGGACCGGCTTCTGAGCGAAGGCGAAGTGGCCTGAGGAGCCCCTCTCCCGCTTCTCGCGAGAGAGGGGCTAGCGGGTCAGCGCGGTGATCGGCGACACCTCGGGTGCGTGGACCCAGGTGCTCGCCAACCAGAAGAGCAGGCCGCGCAGAACCGCCGGCCACGCCTCTGCCACGCCGCGCCTTTTCGCCAGCCCGCTCACCAGCGCGCCGAACGGCACGAACGACGTCCGCGCCATCCACGCCCGCCACGGCTCGCCGACGACGTCGAGCTTCTTGCCGTCCTGGCCGATCGACCCGAGCAAAGCGAGGACCAGGATCCCGCCGGCGACGATCAGGTTGCGGGGGGTGGCCCACAAGGCGATGTGGACCAGGGCCCAAAGGATGAAGGCCGTGTTCATCGGGTGGCGGGTGACCGCAAAGATGCCGGTCGCCGGCCGCTCCGCCTTCGGCCTGGCACCGGGGTGGGGAAAGGCCGGGTTGCGGAAGAAGGAGCCGACGAGAAGGATGCAGGCGATCAGCATCACCCCCGAAGCCGCCGGCCACGCCCAGTCCGGCGCCACCCACAAAGCGACGCTGCTGCGCACCGCCCGGTAGGCGAGGATCATCCACGCCAGGGTGACCAACGAGACCCCCGAATAGAAAGCAAGGAACCATTGCTCGCCGAGATTGCCGACCAGCCGAATCCGCAACGGATGCGACATGGCGAGATGGGTGCCGACGAAGGCCAGCGTCGCCAAAGCGAGGCTGACCGTTGCGATCATCTCTCGTAGGCCTTGGGCAGGTCGCCTTCGGTCGGGGTGCGGTAGCGGTCCCTCAATTTAGTCTGGTGATTGTCGAGCGGCTGCTGGACTCCGTCGATGATCACCACCTCGGCGGCCGTGCTGTTCTCCAGCGGATCGCCCGACCAGATGACGACGTCGGCGCGCCGGCCGGGCCGGAGCGATCCGATCTCGCCGCCCATGCCGATCGCTTCCGCCGGCGCCGAGGTGATCGTCGCCAGCGCCTCGCCCCAGCTCAGGGCGGTACCGCCGGGCAGCCGGCCCGCCGCCACCAGATTTCCCGCCTGCTGCCGCGCGAGCCGCACCTGCCGCGCTTCCTCGTCGTTGATCATTCCGAGCGAGACGCTGATGCCGGCCGCGCGCAGACGGGCGACATTGGACTGGGTCGCGGCGAGCTGCTCGAACGTCGCCGGCAAATCGTTGAGCGCGTTGGCGATCACCGGCACCCGGGCGGCGGCGATTCGGTCCGCCACCGTCCAGCCCTCGCTGGCGCCGACCAGCACCAGCCTGAGGTTCGGGAATTCGCGCTTCAGCGCGAGCACCTGCAATATGTCGCTGGCCCGTTCGACATGGACCAGGAGCAATTGCCGCCCCTGCAGCACCGGCACCAAAGCGGCGGCGTCGAAGCGGGTGAGAAGAACGTCGTCGGGCCGGGTGGCGCCGGGAGCGAGCAGCCGGCTGTCGGGGACGTCCTCGAGCGGGAAGTCGCGCTGGTCGTTGGCCCGGGCCTGGCGCTCGCCGCTCCCTCCGCCGGAGAGGGGCGCCGAAAAGCGGCCGAGGTCGCGCGCCTCCCGAAGCGCATTACGGAACAGCACATAGGCCGCGGGCCGGCTGCCGCCGGCCTCGTCGGCGCCGGTTTCGCCCATCTCGACGAACTGGAACGCCCGCGCCCGAGTCACCGCGTCCATGTCGTTGCCGAGGTCGATCACCGCCCCCTGGCCCGCGAAGATGCTCTTCGCCGTCCCCGGCGCGACGATCGCCCGGGTGACCCCGCCGGCGCGGCTGACGGCAATGGCGGTGGTGCGCGGGTTGATCGCCGGCGCGACGTCGATCGCGGCGCTGAACGGCGAGTTGTTGGCGGCGACGTCATTGGTCTCGTTGACCGCGTCGACCTCGATCAGCCCGACTCGCGAGAAGCCGGCGACGAGGCCCGGTGTCACCCACTTGCCGGTCGCGTCGAGAACCTGCGCGCCCGCCGGCACCGCCACGCCGCGGCCCGCGGCGACGATCCGGCCGTTGCGGATGACGACGGTGCCGCCCTCGATCGGCTCCGACCCGTCGCCGATCGCGACGGTGCCGCCGGTGATGGCGACGGTCTGGGCGAGCGCGCTGCCGGAACCGAGGGCGAGGAGGAGCGCTCCGGCGCCTGTGACGAACCGCTTCACTTCACGTCCCCTTCGCCCGGCTGCCCGAGCTCGAAATCGCTGACCGGCCGGCGCTTCGGATCATTGGCGTCGTACATGAGGGCGCCGTCGATCCAGACCCGCTCGGGCCGGGTGTAGACGCTGAACGGATGGCCGTTCCAAAGCACCACGTCAGCCATCTTCCCGGCCTTGAGGCTGCCGGTCTTGTCGGCGATTCCGAGCGCCTTGGCCGGGTTGAAGCTGAGCCAGGTCCAGGCGATTTCGTCGGAGATATTGATGCCGATCCGCCGCCCGTTGGCGAGCGCCTTGGCGGCCTCCTGGTTGAGGCGCTGGATGCCGTTGGGATCGTCGGAATGGACGATCGCGCAGGCGCCGGCATTGTGGACGAGCGGGATGTTCTCGCTGACCGCGTCATAGGCTTCCATCTTGAAGCCGTACCAGTCGGCCCACATCGCCGAGCAGATGCCGTTCGCCTTCAGGAGGTCGGCGATCTTGTAGGCCTCGACCGCGTGGTGGAAGGCCGAGACGTGGTAGCCGAACTCCTTCGACATATCGATGATGATCGCCATCTCGTCGGCACGGTAGCAATGGTTGTGGACCAGTATCTCGCCGGCGAGCACGCCGCGAAGCGTGTCCATGGCGAGGTCGCGGGCGGGCATCTCGCCGCCGTCGCGCTCATATTTGTCCCACTTGCGCTTATATTCCTGGGCGCGGGCCCAAGTCTGGCGCATCAAGGCGACATTGGCCATCCGGCTCCCCGGCATCTGGTTGCGGCTTCCATAGACCCGCTTGGGATTCTCGCCGCACGCCATCTTGAGGCCGTAGGGCGCGCCGGGGAACTTCATCGCCTGGACGGTGCGCGCCGGCACGTTCTTGATGACGACCGAGCGGCCGCCGAACAGATTGGCGGAGCCCGGCAGGATCTGCATCGCGGTGACGCCGCCATTGACCAGCGCCCGGCTGAAGCCGGGATCCTGCGGCCAGACGCTGTGCTCGGCCCACACTTCCGGTCGGACCGGTCCGGTCGCCTCGTTGCCGTCGGAGTTCGCCTCCACGCCGGGGCTCGGATAGTCGCCGAGATGGCTGTGGACGTCGATGATTCCCGGCGTGACCCATTTGCCGCGGCCGTCGATCCGGGTCGCGCCCTCCGGGATCGCCGTGTCCGGCCCGCCCACCGCCTGGACGAGGCCGTCGGCGAGAACGACCGTGCCGTTCTCGATCAGCCCGCCCTCGCCGTCGAACACCGTCGCTCCGCTGATCGCGGTCACCACGCCCGGATAGCGGTGGTAGGTCGAGGGATAGGGATCGTGCGAATAAGTGGGCGGCGGCTTCCGCGGCCGCGAGGCGGAGGCGCTTTGCGGGGGGTCGGACCTTGTGCATCCGGCGGCCGCCAGCGCGGCCGCCAGAGCGATGAAAGCGGCTTTCCTAGTTAACGCCATGCATCCACTTCTTCAGCAGGAAGGACAGGAGGAAAAGAAAGACGCCGATGCCGATCGCGACCAGGCCGATCGTCTGGAACACGCCCATGTAGGTCGACAGGCTCAGCGCCGGGTTGGTCACCTCGCCGCCCACCGTCTCGACGCTGGCGAACTGGGCGACGACTCCGCCGACATATTGCGCCATCGAGGAGCTGAGGAACCACACGCCCATCATCAGCCCGACGACCCGCGCGATGGAGAGCTTGGTGATCATCGAGAGGCCGACCGGCGACAGGCAAAGCTCGCCGATCGAGTGGATCAGATAGGCCAGCGCCAGCCAGATCAGCGGTACCTTGAAGTCGGCGCCGGCGAATTGCGAGCCGAACACCAGCACCAGGAAGCCCGCGCCCACGAGGGTGAGGCCGATGGCGAACTTGACCGGAATCGAAGGCTCCAGCCGCTTCCTCGCCAGCATCACCCAGAACATCGAGAACAGGGGCGCGAGGAGGACGATGAAGATGGGGTTGAAGATCTGGGTCTGCCCCGCCGGCATCAGATAGCCGCCGATCTGGCGGTCCGTGTTCCGGTCGGCGAACAAGGTGAGCGACGAGCCCGCCTGCTCGAACAGGGTCCAGAAGACTGTCGAGAAGACGGTGAGGATCACCGCCACCACCATCATGTGGAACTCCTCGCGCGAACCCTTGAGATAGGCCCAGATCGGGATTCCGATGACGGCGGCGAAATAGGTCCAGAACATCACCTGGCCGAGGATCGGCAGCGAGGCGATATAGCCGAGGATGCCGCCGCCGGACTGGGCCGCGGCGGCCGAAGCGGCGGCGTTGGCCATGGTGTTGTTCAAGAGGAACCAGGCGACCGGGATCATCGCCAGAGCGCCCAAAGTGACCAGCAGGAGCGTCTTGTGGTCGTGCCCGGCGGGGGGCTCGCCATAGCCGTCGAGGCGGCCGCCGTCGAATTGGAACAGGGCCCAGGCGATCAGCATGCCGAAGGCGGCAAGGCCGAAGCCCGCCCACCAGCCGAACCAGACCGCGAGCAAGGGGCAGAAGAACTGGCTGATCAGCGAGCCGAGGTTGATGCCCATGTAGAAGATGGTGAAGCCCGCGTCCCTTCGGCTGTCGGTGGCGTCGTAGAGCGAGCCGACGATCGTCGAGATGTTGGGCTTGAACAGGCCGTTGCCGACGATCACCGACGACAGCGAGAACAGCAATAGCATGACGAAGAAGGGGTCGCGGGTGCCGCCCGTCTCATATTGACCCTTGGCCACGGTCGCCGGCACCACCGTCCCGTTCGAGCCCATCAGGGTCATCGAACCGTCCTCATTGCCCTTCATCTGGTAGCGCTGGCCGCCGGCGACGACATATTGACTCGCATTCTCGCCCTGCCGTTCGACCTGGACCTCGTAACGGGTGCCGCCATAATCGAAGAAGGGCTTGGCCTCCGGTCCGTTGAAGCACAGGCCGAGATAGCCCAGCGACATCAGCAGCGCGCCGAGCTTGACCGAGCGCTTGGAGCCGAGGAAGCGGTCGGCGACGAGGCCGCCGATCAGCGGGGTCAGATAGACGAGGCTGGTGAAGGCGCCGTAGAGGCCGTTGGCCGTCGAATCGCCGAACAGGAAATGCTGGGTGAGGAACAGCACCAAGAGGGCGCGCATGCCGTAATAGCCGAACCGCTCCCACATCTCGGTGGTGAACAGGCGGGCGAGCTGACGGGGATGGCCGAACCAGGTGTCGGCGTCGCTGCGGCTGACGTTGGGGCGCTCGCCCTCGGTCGTGGTCTCGGGGGCAATGTTGACCATCGCGCACTCTCTCCTGGTCCGGCCCCGCTCGTACCGGCGGCGCTCTTTCGCCGCGGCACCCTAGCGGCGATTTCGCCCGTGTGAAGCCGGATTGTTGCATTGTCTCAAGGCTGGTAGCGCCCCCGGATGCTCAACGACCGCAGCTCGCTCGTCTCCTATCTCGCCACCCGCCGCTCCGCCCGCCCACGCGACCTTGTCGATCCCGGGCCCGATCCGGACCAGCTCCGCCTGATCCTGGAGATCGCCGCCCGCAGCCCCGATCATGGCAAGCTCTTTCCCTGGCGCTTCGTCCATGTCGGCAGGGAACGCCGCCCCGCCTTTGCGGAGATGCTCCAGGAAGCCTATCGCGCCGGCAAGGCCGAACCGCCGGGCCGGCTCGAGATCGAGGCCGTGCAGCGCTTCGCGACCCAGGCGCCGGACCTGGTCGTGCTCCTCTCCAGTCCGGTCGAAGGCACCAAGATCCCGGTCTGGGAGCAGGAGCTTTCCGCCGGCGCCGCGGGCATGAACCTCCTCCACGCCGCCGCCGCATTGGGCTTCGGCGGCGGCTGGGTGACGGGTTGGGCGGCCTATTCGCCGCAGGTACTGGAGGCGCTCGGCGGCAAGCCCCCGGAGCGGGTCGCGGGGTTCATCTTCCTCGGCACGGCCGGCGTGGAGCTCGAGGAGCGGCCGCGGCCGGCGCTCGAAGAGGTGATGAGGGAGTGGTGAGATATCTGCCTCCCCATCGCCAGATGGTGAGGCAAGACAGCTTGACTGCCACACTGTATTAGCTCACTATAGCGCTGTGTCCGAAGAACGCCCCGTCTATCTCCGCCTGCGCGACAATATCGGCGCGATGATCCTCGAAGGCCGCGTCGCCGACGGCGATCCGCTGCCGTCCGTGCGCAGCCTCGCGGCGGAGTTCGGCGCCAATCCGCTCACCGTCGCCAAAGCCTATCAGAGCTTCCAGGACGAAGGCCTGGTGCTGGTCCGGCGCGGCGTCGGCATGTTCGTCGCGCCCGGCGCGACCGAGCGGCTGCGCACGGCCGGGCGCGACGACTTCCTCAACCATCGCTGGCCGGAGATCGCCGCGCAGATTCGCCGGCTCGGCCTCAGCGCCGAAGAGCTGCTCGAGCGGGCGCTGGCCTGATCGTCATCCCGGCGAAAGCCGGGACCTCCAGACAAGAAGTCTCGGCGGGTCTCCGAAGGATCCCGGCTTCCGCCGGGATGACGGCCTGTCACAATTGACACCAACTTCCCGCCTTCGCGGCATCGCTCCGATACCGCCCGGGACG
>JAXDPG010000328.1:0-8015 GCA_034668485.1 Sphingomonadales bacterium | reverse complement strand
ATCTTGTCGACCTCCTCGCCGGCGACCCCGGCGCGCTCGACCGCGGCTCGGGCGGCGGCGGCGCCGAGCTCGGTGGCGGAAGCGCCGGCGAGGGCGCCCTGGAAGCTGCCCATCGGCGTTCGGGCGTAGGAGAGGATGACGATGGGGTCGGGGGCGGTCATGTTCGTTTTCCTCGTCGGGTTCGCGCCGCCGCGACATAGTGAGGGCGCCCGGCTTGTTCAAACTTGAACCCCTCTGCTAGGGCCGCCCCTCGACAGGAGGATGGGCATGGCCGGTTTCGGGCTCGACTTCGCGCTCGGCGAGATGGCGGACGCGATCCGCGACACGACCGCGCGCTTCGCGGCCGAGAAGATCGCGCCGCTCGCGGCGAGGATCGACGCGGAGGACTGGTTCCCGCGCGAGCTGTGGCCGGAGATGGGCGCGCTCGGCCTCCACGGAATCACCGTCGAGGAGGAATATGGCGGCCTCGGCCTCGGCTATCTCGAGCATGTCGTCGCGCAGGAGGAAGTGGCCCGGGCCTCGGCCTCGATCGGGCTTTCCTACGGCGCCCATTCGAACCTGTGCATCAACCAGATACGGCGCTGGGCGAGCGCCGAGCAGAAGGCGAAATATCTGCCGAAGCTGATCTCGGGCGAGCATATCGGCAGCCTCGCCATGTCGGAGGCGGGCGCGGGCTCCGACGTCGTGTCGATGAAGCTCAAGGCCGAGAAGGTGCAGGGCGGCTACGTGCTCAACGGCACGAAATTCTGGATCACCAACGCCCATTATGCCGACACGCTCGTCGTCTACGCCAGGACGGGCGAGGGGAGCCGCGGCATCACCACCTTCCTGATCGAGAAGGACATGCCGGGCTTCAGCCTCGGCCAGAAGCTCGACAAGATGGGCATGCGAGGGTCGCCCACCGGCGAGCTGGTGTTCAACGACTGCGAAGTCCCCGACGAGAACGTCATGGGACCCGTCAACGGCGGCGTCGGCGTGCTGATGTCGGGGCTCGATTACGAGCGGACGGTGCTCGCCGGGATCCAGCTCGGAATCATGCAGGCGTGCCTCGACGTCGTCCTGCCCTATGTTCGCGAGAGGAAGCAGTTCGGGACTCCGATCGGAAGCTTCCAGCTCATCCAGGCCAAGGTCGCGGACATGTACGTCGCTCTCAATTCGGCGAGGGCCTATGTCTACGCCGTCGCCAGGAATTGCGACGCGGGCAAGACCACCCGCTTCGACGCCGCGGGGGCGATCCTGCTCGCCTCGGAAAACGCGGTGAAGGTCAGCCTCGAGGCGATCCAGGCGCTGGGCGGGGCGGGCTATACCAAGGACTGGCCGGTCGAGCGCTTCATGCGAGACGCCAAGCTGCTCGACATCGGCGCGGGGACGAACGAGATCAGGCGCATGCTGATCGGGCGCGAATTGATCGGGGCCGCTTAGCGTCCGAGCACGGAGAGACCCGCCGCGTGGCATGCGGCGTTCATTGGGGGAGTCGGCGATGCGCGGATTGGTTTTTGGCCTGCTGTGCCTCGCGGCGCCAGCCTGCCATCCGTCGCCGCCGGCCGCGACACGAGTCGCGTTTGACGGAGCGCAGACGCACGACCCGGCGGCCTTGCGTGCGCACGGCGAACGGCTGGCGCATGTGCTGGGCTGCACGAGTTGCCATGGAGACCGGTTGGAAGGCGCACAATTCGATCCGAAGATGAAGCAATATGGGCCGATCTACGCGTCAAACCTCAGCGTGCTGGTCCCGCACTACACGGACGCTCAGATCGAAGCGATCGTGCGGCGTGGAACCCATCCGAGGCGTGGGAGCGTCTGGGTGATGCCCTCGCACATCTTCCAGCATCTGAGCGACGCGGACCTGAAGGCGCTCATCGCCTACCTCCGCTTCGTGCAACCGACTGGCAAGCCGACTCCGCCGCCGCAGTTCAGCGCTCAGGATAGGAAGGATATCGCCGCCGGCGAGTACAAGCCCGAGGCCCGCCAGGTGCGGGAAACGGCGAGCCGCCTTCCCCCCGATCTGGGCGACGGCCTCGCACTGGGCCGCTACATCACTCAAGTCACCTGCGCCGAATGCCACGGCTCGACGCTCGAAGGCGCGAAGGACGGTCCGCCCGACCTGGTCGTCGCCGGGAGCTACAGCCGCGCCGAGTTCGAGCGGCTGATTACTCAGGGCGTCCCCACCGGCAACCGCGCCTTGAAGCCGATGATGTCGGGTGTCGCCAAATTCCGTTACTCACACCTGACGCGGCACGAGCGCGACACACTCTATGATTATCTCAAAGCGCGCGCGGTACGGCCGCAATAGCTACCAGACCTTCACCCTTTTATCGGGGGCGAGATACAGCTTCTGCCCGGGTTTCACGCCAAAGGCCGCGTACCAGGGATCGAGGTTGCGCACCGTGAGCGCCCGGAATTGCCCCGGAGCATGGCCGTCGGTGAGGACTCGCTGCCGCAGCGACGGCTCCCGCATCTTGGTCGCCCAGGCCTGGCTGTAGGCGATGAAGAAGCGCTGGTCGCCGGTGAAGCCCTCGAGCACCGGAGCCTCCTTGCCGCCCAGCGACGCGCGGTAGGCGTCGTAGGCCGCGGAGAGGCCGGCGACGTCGGCGATATTCTCGCCGAGCGTCAGCTTGCCGTTGACGTGCAGGCCGGGCAGCGCCTCGTAGCCGTCATATTGCGCGGCGAGGGCGTCGCCCGCCTGCTGGAAGCGCTTGAAGTCGGCCGGGGTCCACCAGTTCCTCAGGCGCCCCGTCGAATCGAACAGGGCGCCGTTATTGTCGAAGCTGTGGCTGATTTCGTGGCCGATCACCGAGCCGACCGCGCCGTAGTTGAACGCCGCGTCGGCGCCGGGATCGAAGAAGGGCCGCTGCAGGATCGCGGCCGGGAAGTTGAGCGCGTTCTGGACCGGCAGGTTGACGGCGTTGACCAGCTGCGGCGGCATCCACCATTCGCTGCGGTCCATCGGCTTGCCGATCTTCGCGATCTGGTGGCGATATTCGTCGAGCTCGGCATTCTTCTTGTTGGCATAGGCGTTGTCGGCGGCGATGCGCAGCGCCGAATAATCGCGCCAATGGTCCGGATAGCCGACGCCGACGACGATGGTCTGGACCTTCTTCAGCGCTTCTTCCTTGGTCGACGGCGCCATCCAGTCGATCGCCTGGACCCGGCGGGCGAAGGCCGCCTTGATGTTGTCGACCATGGCCTGGACCTCGGCCTTTGCCGAAGCGGGGAAATATTTGTCGACATAGGCCTTGCCGACCGCGTCCTGGAGCGCGTTGCTGACCGCGTTGAGGGCGAGCTGGTCGCGCGGGCGCTGCTGGGGGGTCCCGGCGAGCGCGGTGCCGTAGAAGGCGAAGCTCGCGTCGCGGATCGGCTTGGGAAGGACGCTCGCCTGCTGGTTGAGCGTGTGGAAGGCGAGCCATTCCTTCCAGCTCTGAAGCGGTTCGGAAGCGACCAGGGCGGAGAGCTTCGGGATCGCGCCGGCATGGTAAGCCTCGAACTTCTGGGCATTGCCGAGCTGCGCGGCGCCGAGCAGAGCGGCCCAGTCGATGCCGGGCGCGCGGGACTCGAGGTCGGCGCGGCTCCAGACCTGGGCGCCCTTGGCGAAGTCCTCGCTCTCCTCGCGGGTGGCGTGGGCGCGGGCGATCTTCGTCTCGAGATCGAGGATCCGGCCCGCCGCGCCCGCCGGGTCGGCGACTCCCGCGGCCTTCAAGACGGTGGCGACATAGGCGCGATACTGGTCGCGCAGCCCCGTCATCTTGGCATCGCCGGAGAGATAATATTCGCGCTCCGGAAGGCCGATGCCGCCCTGCATCAGGTAAGGCAGGGTTTCGCCCGGCGTGGCGAGGCCCTGGGTGACGAAGATCCCGAACAGATTCTCGGTCTGGAAGTTGGTCGCGTTGAGCGGGTCCGTGTCGGCGCGCAGGGTGGAGCCGATCGCGGCGCTGAGCTGTTTTTTGTCCGCGATTCCGGCGATCGCGTCGAGGTCCGCCTTGGCCGGGGCGATGCCGGCACGGTCGATGGCGTCCGTATTCAGATAGGCGTTGTAGTAATTGGCGATCAGCGCCTCGCTGCTTCCCGCCGCGGGGTTGGAGCCGAGGATCCCGTCGAGCAGCTCGCGCGTCTGCCGTTCGCGCTGTTGGTCGGCGATGAAGAAGGCGCCGATGCCGGAGCGGTCCTCGGGGATCGGCGTGTTCTTGACCCAATTGCCGTTGGCATAAGCGAAGAAGTCGTCGCCGGGCGCGACGCTCTTGTCCATCGACGCAGGAACGATGCCGGCGGCCGAACCGGCCGTCCGGGCGGCGCTGCTTTCGTTGCCCGTGCCGGGCGCTCCCGAGCAGGCGGCGGTGGCGAGGAGCAGGGCAAGGAGGATCGAGCGGTTCATCTAAGGCCTTTCGGGACTGACATGCGTCAAGGCCGATAGTGGCAGTTCGCGCGGCGCGCCAGACTTCCCATCCCGCCGCTCAGCCGTTAGTCAGCCTCGCTATGACGGGAGCCGTGGAAATGAGCAAAAGCGGGATAGGATTCGTCATGCCGGCAAAGGCCGGCATCCCGGCGGGTGAAGGGAACCTGCGCATGTCACCCGCTGGGGCCCCAGCCTGCGCTGGGGCGACGGGCTTGTGAGCGAGGGGCTGCTCAACGTCTTCCAATGGTATGGCGCGGTCGCCGGAGCGATCGCCGCTCTCGTGGTGTCGCTGGACCTGGGCCGGCGGGCGACCGGCTGGGCGTTCGTGCTCTTCGTCACCGCCTCGATCGCCTATGTCGCCTGGGGCTTCCTCAACGACGAGGGCAAGGCGGTCGCCTGGCAGAACGTGGTGCTGTTCGCGATCAACGCGATCGGAGTCTACCGCTATCTGATCCGCAAGAAGCCGGTGCATCCGGAGCCCAAGGCGGCATGACCGAAATCGTCTCGAAGATCGACGCGGAATCGGAGGCTTACCGCATCTATGCTGCGCACAATCGCGGGCTGGCGGAAGCGCTTCGCGAGCGCGTGGCGCACGCCGCGCTCGGCGGGCCGGAGAAGCATCGTGAGCGCCATGTCGCTCGCGGCAAGCTGCTGCCGCGCGAGCGGGTGAGCCGGCTGCTCGATCCGGGCTCGCCCTTCCTCGAGATCGGCCAGCTCGCCGCGAACGGAATGTACAGGGACGAGGCGCCCGGCGCCGGCATGATCGCCGGCATCGGCCGGGTGGCGGGCCGCGAGACGATGGTCGTCGCCAACGATCCGACGGTGAAGGGCGGGGCCTATTTCCCGACGACGGTAAAGAAGCATCTGCGCGCCCAGGAGATCGCACGCGAGAACAGACTGCCCTGCGTCTACCTGGTCGATTCGGGCGGGGCGAACCTGCCGCACCAGGCCGAGGTCTTCCCGGACCGCGACCATTTCGGGCGCATCTTCTACAACCAGGCGCAGATGTCGGCCGAGGGGATCGCCCAGATCGCCTGCGTGATGGGCAGCTGCACGGCCGGCGGCGCCTATGTTCCGGCGATGTCGGACGAGAGCGTGATCGTCCGCAACCAGGGCACGATCTTCCTCGGCGGCCCGCCGCTGGTGAAGGCGGCGACGGGGGAGGTCATTTCCGCCGAGGATCTGGGCGGCGGCGACCTCCACGCGCGCAAATCGGGCGTCGTCGACCATCTCGCCGAGAATGACGATCACGCGCTGGCGATCGTGCGCAGCATCGTCGGGCGGCTCAACATTGTGAAGGCCGCCGACCTCGATATCGCCGAGCCGGTCGAGCCGAAGCTCGATCCGGAGGAATTGTACGGCATCGTCCCGGACGACGTTCGCACCCCCTACGACGTCCACGAGGTGATCGGGCGGATCGTCGACGGGTCCGACTTCCACGAGTTCAAATCGCTCTACGGCTCGACCCTGGTCTGCGGCTTCGCGCGCATCTGGGGGATGCCGGTGGCGATCCTCGCCAATAACGGCATCCTCTTCTCGGAAAGCGCGCTCAAAGGCGCCCATTTCATCGAGCTCGCCTGCCAGCGGCGCACGCCCCTGCTGTTCCTCCAGAACATCTCCGGCTTCATGGTCGGCGGCAAGTACGAAGCGGGCGGAATCGCCAAGGACGGCGCCAAGCTGGTGACCGCGGTGGCGACCGCGCAAGTGCCCAAGGTGACGGTGCTGATCGGCGGCAGCTTCGGCGCCGGCAATTACGGCATGGCCGGCCGCGCCTATGGGCCGAGGTTCCTGTTCAGCTGGCCCAACAGCCGGATCAGCGTGATGGGCGGCGAGCAGGCGGCGAGCGTGCTGGCGACGGTGCACAAGGATGCGGAAAGCTGGACGCCGGAGGAAGCCGAGGCGTTCAAGGCCCCGATCCGCCAGCGTTACGAAGACGAGGGCAATCCTTATTACGCGACCGCGCGGCTGTGGGACGACGGCATCATCGACCCGGTGCAAACGCGGGATGTGCTCGGGCTGGCGTTCAGCACCTGCCTCAACGCCCCGATCCCGGAGCGGGCGCGCTTCGGGCTGTTCAGGATGTGAGCGCGGTGATGACCGGAACGCTCATAGAGGTTTTCGAAATTACGGGGCGCGGGTGTGTCGTGCTAGTCGATGTCGAGTCTGGCGATTGGCGGACGGGGACAGCCTCGTGGTCGGCAGCTCGGAATGGCCGATCATCGGCGCCGATATACCGAGATACGGTCGTGACATGATGGAGCGGATACGAGCTGGATGGAAACCCCATGTGGGCTTGCTGCTGCGGGGTGCGGCCAAAAGCGAATTGTCACAAGCGATCGGCCAACCTTGTTGGACGGCTAACCGGTCTGGTACGAATTCGTGATGAATTCCCTCCTTATCGCGAACCGCGGCGAGATCGCTTGCCGGATCATTCGCACGGCGCGGCGGCTGGGTGTTCGGACCATTGCCGTCTTCTCCGACGCGGATCGCCACGCGTTGCACGTGCGCCAAGCCGACGAGGCGGTGCATATCGGCGCTTCGCCGGCGCGGGAGAGCTATCTGGTCGGGGAGAGGATCATCGCCGCGGCCAAGGCGAGCGGCGCCGAGGCGATCCATCCCGGTTACGGCTTCCTCTCCGAGAATGCCGACTTCGCGGAGACCGTCGAGGCGGCGGGGCTGGTCTGGGTCGGGCCGAAGGCGGGGTCGATCCGGGCGATGGGGCTGAAGGATGCGGCCAAGACGCTGATGAGCGAGGCCGGGGTGCCGGTGACGCCGGGCTATCATGGCGAGGACCAGGATCCGGCGCGGCTGCAGGCCGAGGCGGATGCGATCGGTTATCCTGTGCTGATCAAGGCGGTGGCGGGCGGCGGTGGGAAGGGGATGCGGAAGGTCAATGCGGCCGGCGAGTTCCAGGAGATGCTGGCCTCGTGCAAGCGCGAAGCCGCCGCCGCATTCGGCGACGACAAGGTGCTGATCGAGAAATATGTCGAGCGGCCGAGGCATATCGAGGTGCAGGTGTTCGGCGACAGCCACGGCAATGTCGTGCATCTGTTCGAGCGCGACTGCTCGCTTCAGCGGCGGCACCAGAAGGTGATCGAGGAGGCGCCCGCGCCGGGGATGGACGAGGCGACCCGGGCGGCGGTGTGCGAGGCGGCGGTCAAGGCGGCCAAGGCGGTCGACTATGTCGGGGCGGGGACGGTGGAGTTCATCGCCGACGCTTCGCAGGGGCTGAGGGCGGACCGGATCTGGTTCATGGAGATGAACACCCGGCTCCAGGTCGAGCATCCGGTCACCGAGGCGATCACCGGGCAGGACCTGGTCGAGTGGCAGCTGCGCGTCGCTTCCGGCGAGGCGCTGCCGCTACGCCAGGACCAGCTCGCCATCGACGGCTGGGCGATGGAGGCGCGGCTCTATGCCGAGGACCCGGCCCACGAATTCCTGCCCTCGACCGGGCGGCTCGACCATTTCCAGCTCGGCCGCGGTGTGCGCGTCGATACCGGAGTCGAGGAAGGCGACCGGATCGGCCCTCATTACGACCCGATGATCGCCAAGCTGATCGCCCGCGGCCGCGACCGCGGCGAGGCGATCGACCGGCTCGTCGATGCGCTCGAGCAGGTCGAGGTGT
>JAXDPG010000327.1:0-4977 GCA_034668485.1 Sphingomonadales bacterium | reverse complement strand
ACATCGGAGCGCTCGCCGCCTCGCCGATTCCGAGCCGGGCGGCGATCGCCCTGGCGCGAGGCTCGGTGAGCACGCGCCAGGCGCGGCTGTGGGCGCCGGCCGGGCTCGACGGGTCCTGCCAGAGGCGCAATTCGTCCTGGCGGACGATGGCTCCGTTGGCTTCGCTGCGGCCGTGGCAGGTCGAGCCTGCGCAGGTCGCGACTCCGACATAATGGGCCGGGGCGCCGGGCTGGGCGAGGGCGGGGGCGAGGAAGACGGCGAGTGCGAGGAGCAGGGAGGCCGCCAGTGCGCCCGTCGCCAGATTGCGGCTCGCCCCCATTGGAAAGAACACCCCTCAGGAGCGGCGAGTATGTGCCAAAGGGCGAAGCGCTTTCAAGCGAGTTGATCGACTTGAACGGGTTTGGTGACAGGGCGGCCAAAGCCGGATAGACCCTCCGGCCTGCCGAGGGAAAGGCCGCATGACCAAGGCATCCGACCTGTTCGTCCAGTGCCTGGAGGAAGAAGGGGTCGAATATATTTTCGGCGTGCCGGGCGAGGAGAATCTCGATTTCCTCGACAGCCTGTCCCGATCGGCGAAGATCAGGCTGATCCTAACCCGCCACGAGCAGGGCGCCGGCTTCATGGCCGCGACCTACGGGCGGCATACCGGAAAGACCGGAGTCTGCCTGGCGACATTGGGGCCGGGCGCCACCAACCTCGTCACCGCCGCCGCCTATGCCCAATTGGGCGGAATGCCGATGATGATGATCACCGGCCAGAAGCCGATCAAGAAGTCGAAGCAGGGCCGCTTCCAGATCCTCGACGTCGTCGCGATGATGGGGCCGATCACCAAATATACCCACCAGCTCGCCTCCGCGGACAATATTCCGAGCCGGGTTCGCGAGGGCTTCCGGCTCGCCGAGGAGGAGAAACCGGGGGCGGTCCATCTCGAATTGCCGGAGGATATCGCCGACGAGCCGACGGAGGCGCGGCCGCTCCACCGGAGCCTCGTGCGCCGGCCGACCGCCGACGAGAAGGCGGTGCGCGCGGCGGTCAGGAAGATTGAGGCGGCGAAGGCGCCGGTGCTGGTGATCGGCGCCGGGGCCAACCGCAAGATGACCTCGCGGATGCTTCTTCAGCTGGTCGAGAAGACCGGCATCCCCTTCGTCACCACCCAGCTCGGCAAGGGCGTGATCGACGAGACCCATCCCAAGTTCCTCGGCTGCGCGGCGCTCAGCGCAGGCGACTTCGTCCACCGTGCGATCGAGGCCGCCGACCTCATCGTCAATGTCGGCCACGACGTCATCGAGAAGCCGCCCTTCTTCATGAAGCAGGGCGGCACCGAGGTGATTCATGTCAGCACCAACACGGCCGAGGTCGACCCCGTCTATTTCCCGCAAATCGAGGTGATCGGCGACATCGCCAACGCCATCTGGCAGATCAAGGAGGACATCGTCCCCTCCGGCACCTGGAATTTCGACCGGATGCTGAAGGCGCGGGCGGCGGAGGTAGAGCATAGCGCCTCGGTGTCCGGCGACTGCCGTTTCCCGGTGTTCCCGCCCTGCCTCGTCAGACAAGTCCGCGAGGCGATGCCCGCCGACGGCATCCTCTGCCTCGACAACGGGGTCTACAAGATCTGGTTCGCGCGCAACTATCCGGCGCGGGCGCCGAACACGGTCCTGCTCGACAACGCGCTGGCGACGATGGGGGCCGGCCTGCCCTCGGCCATGGCCTCGGCGATGGTCTATCCCGACCGCAAGGTGATGGCGATCTGCGGCGACGGCGGCTTCATGATGAACAGCCAGGAGATGGAGACGGCGGTCCGCCTCGGGCTCAACATCATCGTGCTGATCCTCAACGACAACAGCTACGGCATGATCCGATGGAAGCAGGCGAACATGGGCTTCAAGGACTGGGGCCTCACCTACGGCAATCCCGACTTCGTCAAATATGCCGAGAGCTACGGCGCCCACGGCCACCGCGTCGAAAGTGCGGAGGGCGTGCCGGACCTGCTCCGCCACTGCCTCGACACGCCCGGCGTCCACCTGATCGACTGTCCGGTCGACTATTCGGAGAACGACCGCGTCCTCAACCGGGAGATCAAGGAGCTGAGCGCGAAGCTCTGACGCAATGCATTATCACATCTCCGGCATCTCGCTTCGCTTGCGCCACCCGGACCGGGACGTGGGCGCCTTGCTGGAGCAATGGGGTTTCGAGGTCGGGCGGTCCTGGGTAGCGGGAACCCCTCGAACGACGCCGGCGGGCACGCCGCTCGGCGGCATCTGGCCCGAATCCTACGCTTATACGCGCCTGGCAGGCGAGGGCACGACCCTGGCGCATCGCCTGCGCCGGATCCTGAAGACGTTCGAGCCGGTCGCGGCGGACATGGCGGCGTTCGTGGCGTCGGGGGGCATTGCCGAACTGTTCGTCGGCTGGCATTTCGAGCGCAACTCGGGAGACATGCTGGATTGGGAGCTGATGCGCGGGCTGTCCGACTGCCGGCTTTCTCTCAGCCTCGACATCTATCCGGACGCGGAGCCGGAGGAGCATAAGCATGCCTAAGCTCAGGGACATCTACCCTCTCTATCTCGCCAACGAGGCGCGGCAGCCCAATGCGGACCTCGAGGTCACCGACAAATATACCGGGAAGCTCGCCTTCCGCTGCGCGCAGGCCGACGCGGCGACGATCGACGCCGGCATCGCCGCGGCGGCAGCGGCGGCGGAGCCTATGGCGCGGCTGGCGAGTTACGAGCGCCAGGCGGTGCTTCGGCATTGCGTTGAGCGGTTCAGTGAAAGGTTCGACGAACTCGCTTTCGCGCTCTGCGTGGAAGCGGGCAAGCCGATCAGGGATTCCGAAGGCGAGGTCACTCGTCTCATCGATACTTTCCGAATAGCCGCCGAGGAATCGGTTCGAATGACGGGCGAGGTCCAGCCGCTCGACATCAGCCCGCGCGCCCGAGGCTATCAGGGCCTCTGGAAGCGAGTCCCGATCGGGCCCTGCAGCTTCATCTCGCCGTTCAACTTTCCCCTCAACCTCGCCGCGCACAAGATCGCGCCGGCGATCGCGGTCGGCTGTCCGTTCGTGATGAAGCCGGCCAGCCGGACCCCGCTCGGAGCGCTGATCATCGGCGAGGTGCTTGCCGAGACCGGTCTGCCGAAGGGGGCCTTCTCGATCCTGCCCGCGCATCGCGAGGGCGCCGACCTGTTCACCACCGACGAGCGGCTCAAACTGCTGTCCTTCACCGGCTCGCCGGGCGTCGGCTGGGACCTCAAGGCGAAGGCGGGGAAGAAGAAGGTGGTGCTCGAGCTCGGCGGCAATGCGGCCGTGATCGTCGATCGCGACGCCGACCTCGACGACGCCGTCGAGCGGATCATCTTCGGCGCCTTCTACCAGTCCGGCCAGAGCTGCATCGGCGTCCAGCGGATCATCATCCACGCCGACATCTACGACGAGCTGAAGAGGCGCCTGGTGAGGAAGACCAGGACCCTGGTCGCCGGCAATCCCCACGACCGCGAGACGTTCATCGGACCGATGATCGACGTCAAGGAAGCGCAGCGTCTCGACAATTGGATCCGGGAGGCGGTCGAGGGCGGCGCGAAATTGCTGTGCGGCGGCAAGCGCGAGGGCGCGATGCTGGAGGCGACCCTGCTCGAGGATGTCGACCGATCCGCGACCGTCTACCGCGAGGAGGCGTTCGGGCCGGTCGCGATCCTCTCGCGCTTCACCGACTTCGAGGCCGCCCTGGACGAGGTCAATGACAGCAAGTTCGGGCTGCAGGCCGGCCTCTTCACCCGCGACCTGTTCAAGACGCTCGACGCCTGGGATCGGCTCGAGGTCGGCGGCGTCGTCGTCAACGACGTCCCCTCCTACCGGGTCGACAACATGCCTTATGGCGGCGTCAAGGACAGCGGCCTCGGCCGCGAGGGCGTCCGCTTCGCGATGGAGGACATGACCGAGATCAGGAATTTGGTCATCCGCCGCGGCGCCGGGGCGGCGCTGAGGCAGATGGGGGAATAAGCGATGCTGGCGCTGCTCCTCGCCGCCGCGGCTCCCGCCGCCCAGGCGCCCACGATCGGAACCGTCCGGATGCACCTCTTCCTTGAGGAGACCGGGAAGCTTTCTCCGAACATCGCGCCGCCGGCCGAGTTCACCGGCTGGAACACGATCATCGGCGAAGGCTCGGCCCCGGAGGCCGCCAACGACCTGCTGGTCGTGGTCGAAGTCCGCAACGGCGGAGGCGAGGCGAACCTCACCCAGCCGCTGATCGTCGTCGCCCGCGGGCCCAAGGGCAAGCTGCTCGGCCAGCGGCGGTACACTAACCTCCTCTCCTCGGGCGAGGGGCGGGTGTGGAAGGGCCTCTGGCTCGGCGACGTCGGCTGCGCCGGCCATATCGAAGTGACGGCGACGATCGGCCGCTCGACGCGCAAATCGGCCATCGATCTCGACTGCGGGGAGTGAGCTTCAGGCCGCATGGACTGCTCGGGCCTCTCACCGCCATGGGATTGCCAACCGCCAGGAGCCATCGGTAACTTCGATTTCGACCAAGAGCGCCTGAGATTTTTGTTTTTCCGGAGCGCCGGCCAATTCGATGTAGGACCAGTATGCCGAACATGCGCTCGGATCTGGACGAACCAAAGGTCGGCTATCGAGCCCGGCTTCGTTTCCATCAAAACGTCTTCGTTAAGGCGCCAGATAACTCAGTAACTTTTGATGTTGACGGCTATCCAGTGACGGTGTCCGGTCCTGTTGCGGAGGGTCCTTTGGAGTCGCAAGAGCTCATGCTCAACGCGCGGGGGCTGCCTTCGGAGGAAGCCGCTCGCAAGATGGGCGAACGCCTGAGGCGCGCTTTGATTGTTAGATCGGCAGTAAGGAGAACTGGGCTGAATCTGGGCGAAGATCGGCCAACTTCCCAATTAGCCGACTCGATCAAGAACGAGCTTAAGGAGGTTCACGGCGTCAGTATTCGGGATAACGTTCTCGGATTGGACGTTTTCTAT
>JAXDPG010000326.1:0-4099 GCA_034668485.1 Sphingomonadales bacterium | reverse complement strand
GCTCCGAGCCGCCATCGCCGAGGCGGCGGATCCCGCCCCGCGCGCGGACCTCGGCTTCGCGCTCGGTGCGGCGCTCGATCGGCTGGGCGCCTATGACGAGGCTTTCGCCGCTTATGAAGCGGCCAATGCGGCGAGCCGCGCCAGCTCCCCGGTCCGCTACGACCGGGCATCGCACGAACGCTTCGTCGACCGGCTGATCCATGCCTTTCCCAAGCCCGCGCAGCCCCGGACCGGGGAAGTGGGCGAGGCGCCGGTCTTCATCTGCGGCATGTTCCGGTCCGGCTCGACCCTCGCGGAGCAGATCCTCGCCCGGCACGAGGCGGTCGTCCCGGGCGGCGAGCTCGGGCTGGTCCCCGCTTTGGCGGCGGGGCTGAATCCCTATCCCGAAGCGGCCGGGGCGGCGACTCCTTCGACCTTTGCCGGCTTGCGTGCGGCCTATCTGGCCGGGCTTCGGCGCGTCCATCCCGGCGGCGGCCTCGTTACCGACAAGCGGCCTGACAATTTCCTCCATATCGGCCTGATCAAGAGCCTGTTCCCGGAGGCGAGGATCGTCCACACGCGGCGCAATCCGCCCGACAATCTGCTGTCGCTCTACTTCCTGCACCTCGATCCGGGCATGGCCTATGCGCAGGATCTCGGCGACGCCGCCCATTGGTTCGGTCAGTACCGGCGGCTGATGGCGCATTGGCGGCGCCTCTATCCCGACGATATCCACGATGTCGATTACGACGCCCTGGTCGCGGACCCGCGCCCCAATATCGAAGCTCTGCTCGATTTCTGCGGCCTCGGCTGGCGCGACGCCTGCCTGACCTTCCACGAGGCGGGCAATGCGGTGCGGACGGCGAGCGCGGCGCAGGTGCGCGAGCCGCTCTACCGCCGCTCGTCGGGGCGCTGGCGCCATTACGAGCGCCACCTCGGTCCCATGATCGAGGCGCTTCGGAGCGTGTAGCGCGTATCCAGTTTCAGGCCGGCTTTTTCCCCCCCTCCCGCTTTTCGCGGGAGTGGAGGGGCCCACCGCGCAGCGGTGGGAGGTGAGGGTCTTGCTGAGTCCGGTGTACAGACCCTCACCTCCCAAGCTTCGCTTGGGCCCCTCCTCTCCCGTAAGAACGGGAGAGGGGTTGATGCAGCTCCGGGCGCAATTGGCTGTCGATGCAGCCCTGCCCCGCGCAAAAGAAAAGGGCGGGCCTCCGAAGAGACCCGCCCCAGTTTCGAGAAGTCCGCCTGGCTTAGAAGTCCAGCGTCACGCCCGCGAAGACGTAGCGACCCAGCGAGTCGTACACCTGCGGATAGGTGTTGCCGTTGCCGAACGGCGCGGGCGTCACCGCGATCGGCGGGATGCGGTCGAGGATGTTGTTGACGCCGAGCCGCATGCTGTAATGATCGCCGATACGGGCGGTCAGCACGAGATCGAGGTAGCTCTGCGCGTTGAAGTGCGCGTCGCCCGGATTGGCGGGAGGCGCGTTCGGCGCGTTGAGGTCGACGTCGGCAGCGTCCACCTCGTTGTCGACCGCCGAGAAATAGCGCCACTGGGCCGACAGGCCGATGCCGTTCGGGGCCGTGTAGGTGAGGCGCAGCTTGTGCCTCCACTCGGGGCTCGGCGTTCCGCACTGCGCACCGAACAGGCCGGCGCAGTCGAAGTCGACTCCGGGGCGCGTGTTCACGACCAGCTGGTCCAGCCAGGTGCCGACGAAGCTGAAGGCCAGGCTGCCGAGGCCGCCGAGCGGCTGGGTGTAGGACGCGTTGACGTCGATACCCTTGGTCGAGATGCCGCCGATGTTGATGTTGGTGGCGACGGTGTAGCCGTTCGGGGTCAGCCAGAGCGTTCCCGGAGCATCGCGATGGATCAGCGAACAGAAGGCCGGGTCGCCGGTCGAAACGCACTGTTGCAGGCTGGTGTTCGGGCTGATGGCGCTGATCGCGTTCTTGAGCTTGATGTCGAAATAATCGACGGTCAGCGCGAAGCGCGGCAGGAAGCGCGGCTGGATGACGACGCCGGCCGTGATCGAATCCGCTTTCTCCGGATCGAGGTTCGGGTTGCCGCCGAGCAGCGCGTTATACTGGCCGGCCGGGTTCAGCGGGATGTTGCCGAACTGGGCGGCCGTGACGCCGGTACGGGCGCACTGGGCCGCCGTATTGCCCTGGACCAGGCCGCCGACCGCCGCGCCGGCGCACGGATCGTTGTTGCCCGCCAGCGCGACCGACTGCGCCGAGAACAATTCGACGATGTTCGGTGCGCGGACGGCGCGGTTGTAGCTGCCGCGGAAGCGGAGGTCGCGGACCGGAGCCCACTCGCCCTCGATCTTGTAGGTGTCGGTCGAGAAGCCGCGGTTGGCGACGTCATACTTCGAGTAACGATAGCCCGCGCGAAGCTCGAGCTGCTCGAAGAACGGCCGGTCGGTGATCAGCGGGATCTGGACCTCGGTGAAGAGCTCCTTCACGTTGAACTCGCCCTGCACGCCGATCGTGGCGCCGCCCTGGCCGGCGCCCTCGCCGGCCGTGAAGTTCGCATCGGTGAAGAACTCGAGCCGCTCCTTGCGATATTCGGCGCCGACGTTGATGGCGACGCCGGAATCCGCGAGCGGGCTCTGAACGCCATATTCGCCGAGCTCGCCGGTGATCGACGCCGTCGCCACCGTCTCCTGCGTGTTGCCGCGCGAGAAGAGCGGCGTCTGCAGGTAGTTGAGGGCGGCCGCGGTCACTCCGCCGGCGGCGAAGATGTCGTACGGGACGCAATTGGGATCGTCGCCGGTCAGCACCGAACGGCAGGTCGGAACGCCGCCCGGACCGGAGACGACGTCGAGGGCGCGACGGATGCGCGTGATCGAGAAGTCGTTGAAATAGGTCTGGGCGAAGACCACCCGGCCATATTGGTAGGAGGTGTCGTAGGAGAAGCCGCCGCCGAGGTCGCCGCGCATGCCGGCGACGATGCGGTAGTCGGTATGCTGGAGGTCGTCGCGGCGGCCGCCGCCCTCGACGTTGCGGCGGGCCGCGTAGAGCACGCCGCGATTATAGGGATTGCCGTTCTGGTCGATGAACACGTCGGGTCCGGGAGCCGGATTGTTGTTCACCAAATTCGCCGGCGAGCAGACGATCGCGCGCTGCTGCGCCGAGAGCAGCGGGTTGTCGCAGTTGATCGTCGTCGTGTTGAAGAAGTTGCCCGACGGCGCGATCTGGGCGACCGAGCGGTCGTCCATGAACATCACCTCGAGGTAAGGCTTCAGCCCGTCGTTGATCTCGTAATTGGCGAAGGCGCCGAACGTGTAGCGCTCGTCCGGCCGCTGGTAATAATTGTACGGCGCGAAGTTGAACGGCGTCGAGCCGGGGATGAAGGTCCGGTTCGGGCCGACCTGGAAGTTGCCGACGTTGGTGAAGAAGGTGCCGTTCGCCGAGGTCGCCGAGCCGCCGCAATTGAACTGGCGGCCGAGCGTGGTGACCTGGGCGGCGGTGAGCGAGGCGGCCGAGCAGAACGAATAGTCGCGGTCGCGCTGGAGCACCGAATGCTGGCGGCGATAGGTCGCGTAAGCGGTGACGTGGCCGCGGCCGTCGTCGAAGCCGGCGCCGATCACCATGCTCGCGTCGACGGTGCCGCCGTCGGCGCGGTGGCCGGTCGGGACGTTGAAGCCGCGCGCCGCATTGCCTTCGCGGATGCCGCCGGGATCGTCGTTATTGACATGGTCGAAGAAGCTGTACTGGGCGTCCATGCGGATGCCCTCGAAGTCGGTGTCCATGATGAAGTTGACCACGCCCGACACGGCGTCGGCGCCGTAGACCGACGAGGCGCCGCCGGTCAGCACGTCGATGCGGTCGACGGCGAGGGCGGGGATGAAGTTGATGTCCGGAACCGGCGAGCGGGGATCGCCCGGCATCAGGCGGCGGCCGTTGACCAGCACCATCGTGCGGACCGAACCGAGGCCGCGCAGGTTGACGGTGGCGGTGCCGGTGGCGCCGTTGGAGATGTTCGAGCCCTGCGCCGCGAACGATTGCGGCAGCGAGTTGATGATGTCCTCGGTGCGGGCCGTGCCCTGCAGCTTCACGTCCTGGTTGTTGAGGACGGTGATCGGGCTGGCCGAATTGAGGTTCGGCTGCGGGATGCGCGTGC
>JAXDPG010000325.1:0-8355 GCA_034668485.1 Sphingomonadales bacterium | reverse complement strand
CCACCGAGAGATAGTGGCGGAAGCCGGCGATGCGGTCGAGCACGGCACGGCCCTCGCGCGTCGGCGCCGCCATCCACGAGAAGGCGGTCAGCACCACCGGCAAGGCCAGCAGCGGCACCAGCAAAGGCACGATCCGGCCGCTGTCGAACGCGTTGCCGATGGTGACGACCCCCGCCACCAGCCCGCCCAGCCCGAGCAGGACGGCCAGCATCTTGCCGGCCATCGCCATCGCGCTGCCGGCGCCCCGAGAGAGGTAGTAGAGCGCGCAGGCGGAGCCGAGCGCAGCCAAGGCGGCCGCGGCCAGCGCCACCTCCCCGCCGGGATAATCGTCGGGCGCCGACAGGACGAGCGCGGCGGCGGGAAGGATGAGCGCGGTCAGCATCAGGCCGAGGCCGCGCACCGCCCATTCCCGGTTGCGAACGAAGAGCCGGCCCTCATAGGCCTCCTTGAGCCTTTTCTCGAGCGCGGCCTTGGCGGCGCTGAAGGCGGCGTGGTTCTTCTGGTCCATCAGAATCGAATCGCGCCCGCCGGCGAACAGGCTCGCCAGCATGGCCGCTTCGGGAGCCGGAATCGCCGCCGTGCCGGCCCGACGCTCGATCGTCGTCTTGGCCTTGCTGAAGAAGCCGCCCTCGTCCTCGCTGAGGTGGATATGGCCGCCGACGCCGAGCTCGACCAGGGCCGCGGCGAAGGCGCGGCTGTCGGCGCTCATTTTGGTGACGTAGCGCATCGCCGCGGCCGAGAGGCCGTCGGGCGGGGCGAAGATCGGCACCATCGTCCCGGGCTTCGGATCGCGGCCGGCGCTTCGCCAGGCCTGGAAATAATAAGCGAGCAGGCCGAGCAGGGCGAGGCCCCCCGCCGCAAGCGGGCCGTTGTCCTGAAGCCAGAGCCGCGCCGCGGCCGGCGGCGGCGGCGGCGTGACCACCCCTTTCTCCCAGCGGGCGGCGACCGTCAGCCCTTCCGCAGGCGCGAGCGGCGCCGTGGTGCGGAAGACGATCTCTCCCGGGCTTTCGGAAACCACCTCGCCCTCGGCCGCGGTGGAGCCCTGCGGACCGGTGTAGACGGCCCGCAAGCCGAACGGGACCTCGCGGGGCAGCCGGATGCGGGCCTCGGCGACGTCGATCGGAAACAGCCAGCCGCTGCCGGTCGCGTTCCAGTAGAGCTCGTCATGATCCTTGAAGAAGCCGAGCTGCCGCGTCGTCCGGTAATGGAGGACGTAGACATGCTCGCCGGGCGGGACGTGGGTATCGGCGTCGCCGGCATAAACCCGGACGCCATTGCCCTCCCGCTCCGTCTTCCACGGCTCGTCGGCGCCGTCGCGCTGCACTCCGATCACGTCGAACCCGACCCGGACCTCGGCGCCGGCGCGGTTGCGGTAGCGGGTCGGGAAATCGCGGTAGATGCCGTGGTCGATCCGATTCGCTTCCGAGCGGAGGCGGATCGTCTCGGTGACGTCGAGCGTGCCGTCGGCTTCGACGAGGACATCGCTCAGATAGTGGAGGATGCGCTCGTCGGCGGCCGCGGCGCCGGGCCAGGCGAAAGCGAGCGCCGCCAGCAGCGGCAGCAGCAGCCGGCGCATCAGCCGGCCCGGCCGAAGCTGACCTTGGGCGCGGTCTGGATGCCGGCGTCGTCGTCGGCGTAGAAGGGCTCTTCGGAGAAGCCCATCGGCCGGGCCAGAAGCACGTCCGGGAAGGACTGGACCTTGGTGTTGATGTCGCGGACCGTCGCATTGTAATAGCGCCGAGCGCCCTGCAATTGCTCCTCGATCTCCGAAAGCTCGTCCTGGAGCTGGCGGAAATTGTCGTCCGCCTTGAGATCCGGATAGGCCTCGGCGACGGCCATCAGCCGGCCGAGCATGGCGCCGAACGCCTGGTCGGCCTGGGCGGTCGCCTGCACGCTTCCCGCCTGGATCGGCGCCGTCCGGTTGGCGGTGACCTGGGTCAGCACCTCGCGCTCGTGGCTGGCATAGCCTTCGACCGTGCTGACCAGGTTCGGCACCAGATCGGCGCGGCGGCGGAGCTGGACGGTGATGCCGCTGAAGCCTTCGCGGACCAGCGCGCGCAGGCGCACCAGTCGGTTATAGACGATGACGGCGTAGAGCAGGGCCAGCACGAGCAGGCCGAGCGCGATCCAAAGTCCCATGGCAATCTCCCCCTTTCCCATCGTCTAGAGCAGGAGCCGCCTTCCGGCTAGCGGCCGCGGAAAGTCTCTGGACCGGACCCAATTCGGCGCGCTGGACGATTGCCACCGGAGCAGCCGAGGCATAGCCTTTGCGGGCCACGGTCGAGCGGCGAGGGGCGGCCCGGCGTGGGCAACGGGGGGATCGATATGTCTGGACGGGGATGGACGAGAGGCCGGCGGCGCACGCTCGCCGCCGGCGCGGCGGCGATCGCATTGACGTTCTTCGCGGCCGGGACCGGCTCGGCGCAGACCGGCGACGACGTCAGCGATCCGCCCTTGCTGCAGCCGCGGACCGCGCCGGCCCCCGCGGCGAGCCGGCCGGCGGCCCAGGCAGGGGGCCGCGAGGTCCGGCTCGACCTCAACATCGAATATGTCGACGGTCTCATCTACAACCCGTCGACCGGCGTCGACGACAAGGTGAGGCTGCGCAGCTACACGAGACCGGGCCAGCTGCCGCCGAGGCGCTACATGTCGCCGGCGATCGTCGCCCGGCCCGGCGACACGCTTCGAGTCAACCTCCACAACAAGCTGCCGCCGACGACGACGTCCTACGATCCCGGCTGCACCGGAGGCTCGGCCCACGAGGCGAACGTGCCGCACTGCTTCAACGGCACCAACCTCCATACCCACGGGCTGTGGGTGAACCCGGCGGGCAATGGCGACAACGTGCTGCTGTCGATCAACCCCGGGGTCAGCTTCGAATATGAATATGCCATCCCCAACGAGCATCCGGCCGGGACCTTCTGGTACCATACGCACCGCCACGGCTCGACCGCGCTCCAGGTCTCGAGCGGCATGGCGGGCGCGCTCATCATCCGCGGCGACCGGCTGCCGACGCCGACCCGGACCGGCGACCTCGACACCCTGCTCGACAGCGTCACCAGCCTGAGGGACCGGACCCTGATCTTCCAGCAGATCCAATATGGCTGCTTCGACCCGAAGCAGAACATCAAGATCAGGACCGAGGGGCAGGGCAAGGACGAGAAGGTCGTCGCCTGGGTCTGCGACCCCGGCGACGTCGGCGGCATCGAGACCTATGAGGACAAGAGGCCCGGGCCGCTCGGCCCGAGCGGCTTCGGCCCGGGAAGCTGGGGCGAATCCAACCGCTATACGAGCATCAACGGGCTGATCCTGCCGACCTTCCGGGCGAGGCAGGGCGCGGTCGAGCGCTGGCGCCTGATCCACGGCGGAGTCCGCGACACGGTCAGCCTCGTCTTCCGCAAGGCAAAGCCCAATGCCAGCCTCCAGCCCGGGCCGCGGCTGGCGGCCGCGCGCATGGACGAGCTGATCGCGCAGAGCTGCGAGGGCGAGCCGCTTCCCTTCCACCTGGTCGCGGCCGACGGCCTCACCATGGCCCAGGCCCAGCTTGTGACCTCGGCCACCTTCCAGCCCGGCTATCGCTTCGACGCCCTGGTGCAGTTCCCCGAGGCGGGGAATTACTGCGTGATCGACGCGGCGAGCCAGGCGACGAGCAGCGTCGGCAACCTGCCTTCAGGCTCGCGCCTGCTGGCGATGCTGCGGGTCTCGCCCGACGCACGCCGGCGCGGCGACGTCGCCACCCAGCTGATCGCCGCCGCCGAGGCGAAGATGCCGCCCGGCGTCCGCGAGGCGGTGGTCGCGGACCTGCGCAACGGCCTCAGGCTCAGCCGCTTCGTGCCGCACCCGGCGATCGCGGACTCGGAGCTGAAGGGCGGCCAGGAGCTCGCCTTCAACATCCAGCTCCCGTCCAAGGACCCGCCTCTGGATCTGGAGTTCCAGGTCGGCGGCAAGGGCTACGCGCCGCGGCCCTACAGACCGGACCGGCTCGACCGCAAGCTCACGCTCGGCACCGCCGAGGAATGGACCCTGACGTCGGACTTCGCCAGCCATCCCTTCCATATCCACGTCAACCCGTTCGAGATCGTCGCGATCCTCGACCCGAACCATCGCGACGTCAGCGGTCCGGAAGTCCTCGAAGGCGCGGATCCGCAATATCGGGGGTTGCGCGGCGTCTGGAAGGACACGCTCTGGGTCGAGCAGGGCTACACGCTCAAGGTCCGCACCCGCTACGAGCGCTATATCGGCGAGTTCGTGCTCCACTGCCACATCCTCGACCATGAGGATCAGGGCATGATGCAGAACGTCGCGATCGTCCTTCCGGGCGGCACGGCGGCGAGCGTCAACGCGGAGGACGGCGGGCATCGCCACGATTAGCGGGGGCGCGGGCCATCAAGCCCAGGTCCATTATGGTCGAGTCTCTTCCGCGGCGGTCCACCAAGACCGATGCGCGACCGCAGCGCGAATGATATCATCGCCTGTTGGGACCAGCCACGGGGAGGATGGTTCGCCATGACATGCTACCTTGCCCGCCACGGCTTCACCCATGATATCTTCATCAGCTATGCCTACGGCCCGAAGGACGGGGACTATGCGCCGCTGAAGGAATGGTCGAGCCAGTTCCGCGCGCTGCTGCAGCTCAATCTTCAGCTCGCGGGGATAAATCCGCTGGCCATCTGGTTCGACGACAATCGCGATCGCGACCACGGCATCGACGCCCTGGAAGAACTCGACAAGCAGTTCACCGCCGAGATAAAGGCTTCCGCCCTGCTGCAGACTCACGTCTCCAGCTTCTATCTCGGCTCGCGCTGGTGCGCTCAGGAACTCGCCAAATGGGTGGAGGCGCTGCCCGCCAAGCCGGGCGGCAAGGAGCGCCGGATTTCGATCGTGCGCGTGGGCGATACCGCCGGCGAGCCCTGGCCGGAAGCGCTCGCGCCCAATGGTGAGCAACTGCCCGGGCACCTGTTCCACGAGCCCGCCACCTCGGTACCGCTCGGAATCAACCGGGATTGGAAGGGCCGCGCGCCCTGCGACAAGTTCAACCAAATGATGCTCGACCTCTCGTCGGTGCTCCGCAACAGGCTGCTGGAGCTCGAACAAGAGCTGGATCAGCGGGCGGCGGAGAGGAATCAGGTCAGGGATCTGCTTTCCGGCAACCCTCGCTCGATCTACCTGCACGGCCGCGCCAGCCGTCGCGCCGAATGGCACGAGACCCGCGATCAGTTGCTCGGCCTCGGGATGGAAGTCAGGCCGCTCTCGCCGGTTCCCGACGACGATGAAGGCCCCGCCTGGCGCAAGCTGACCCACATCGCCAGCCGCTGCCAGGCCATGCTTCTCCTCGGCGCGGACCAATTCGAGCTCGATGACGATCTCGACGTGATCGGCCGGGACCAACGCAACCTGATCCAGGCCCGCTTCCAGCGCTACCTGCCCTGTGCCGTCGTCGACCGGAAGGGCCTGCGCAGCGACGCGTTCGTCAACGCCGCCTCGATCCGAGGCATCGAGTGGCTCGATGGCACCAAGAGCGACTGGACCGACGACGTGCCACCCTGGATCGCGCGAACGGCCGCGACCGCGGCGCGCAAATACGGCATCTCGCCCGAAGCGGAGGGGCTGGACCCGCCGAGCCCGCCCGAGAGCCTGTCGTGAACGCCCTCCCCAGTCCGCGCCCCGTCAGGGTGATTCCCGCAGAGTCGATCGCGCGAGGCGCCCGCGGGACCGAGCTTCCGCGCCGTCCCTATCCCGGCCTGAGACCATTCCGGCTCGAGGAATGGCCACTCTTTTTCGGGCGCGAGGTGATGGTCGACGAGGTTATCGGACGGCTGCTGAAGCGCGACGTGGTCGTCGTGCACGGCAGCTCGGGCTGCGGCAAATCGTCGCTGATCTACGCCGGCGTCCTGCCTCAGGTGGCGCGCCGCGCCAGCCGCGGCAAGCGGCGACTGTGCATCGCCGAGATGAGGCCGGGCCAAGCTCCGCTACGCACCCTGGCGACGGCCTTGGCCAAGGCCTGCGGCGACAGCGACGTCGACGCCTTCCACCGCATCGTCGGCATGGGCACGGCCGGCGCGGGCGCGCTCCGCGAGCGGCTGGACCGGAGCGGCTGCCGCATCTGCCTGTTCGTGGACCAGTTCGAGGAGCTGTTCCGGTTCGCCCGCCACGGCAGCGCGGCCGAGGCGGAGCTGTTTGTGCAGTTCCTCGTCGGCCTCGCAGGCACTGACCCATCCAGCCAGCACTGGATGGAGGAAGAGGAAGGGGAAGAGGAAGAGGCGGAGGCGGAGGCGGAGGAGGAAGCGCTAGAAAGAAAAGCCCATCCCATCCCCGCCGCTACAAATGGCGGCCTCCTGCGGCTGATCGTGACGATGCGTTCCGAATTCCTCGGCGAGTGCGCACGATATCCCGGTCTGTCCGAAATGATAAACCACACCCAGTATCTGTTGCCGGCGATGACCCGGGCCGATCTGATCAGGGCCGTGCGGGAGCCTGCCGAGCTGTTCGGCGCCGAGGTCGAGCACGACCTCGCGAACCGTCTCGTCGACGAGGCGGTCGCGGAGGCCGATCCGCTGCCGCTGATGCAGCACGCGCTGATGCGGTTGTGGAGCGAGGGCGAGGGCGCGATGACGCTGCCCCGGTTCGAGGCGCTGGCGCCGCCCGACCCAGAGGACCGGGGTTCTCGCACGGGTCTCGGCCGACTGCTCGCCAGTCACGCCAATGAGGCGCTGACGGATGCCGCGGGCATGGACGACCCCGTCGCGGAGCTGCTGTTCCGGGCCCTCACGGACATCGATGCGGAAGGGCGCGGCATCCGCCGCCCCCAGAAGCTCCGCCACTTGCGGGCGCTGGTCGATAGCTCCGGCCACAGCCAATTGTTGAAGATCATCGACGCCTTCCGCTCCGACGACGCATCCTTCCTGCGCCCCTTCGAGAGCGAGAATGAAGGGCCACTCGACGACGATGAGGTGATCGACATCAGCCACGAGGCGCTGCTCCGCGCCTGGCCGCGCATCGCCGACGCGGCGCTCGAGGCGGACACGGGCAAGCCCTATGGCTGGCTGTACCGCGAGTTCGAGGACGGGCTGATCTGGCGCGCGCTCGCCGTCCAGGCGCGCCTCTTCCGGACCGACAAGACCGCCTGCCTGGATTCGGCCACCACCGACCGCCGCGATCCCTGGTACGACAGCCTCGGCAGTCGCGCGGCCTGGGCGGAGCGCCACCTGATCGACCGCGGAGACTGTCCGCCGGAGAAGGAGCCGGAATGGCTGGCGGTTCGCGAGCTGATGGAGGCGAGCCGGCAGGAAAGGAGGCGGGAACGGCGGCGTCGGCTGATGAGGCGGGCGGTGCTGGGCGCGATGGCCTTGTCGTTGATCGCCTCCCTCCTCTTCATCGACTTGTGGGTTGTGCAATCGAGGAAGAACCTGGAGCAGTCGCTGAAGGAGACCGAGGAACAGGACCAGCAGCAGGCCGAGGCCTTTCGGGCCAGGGCCAGCGTGATCGGGCCGGGCGCAGCCGCGCCAACGCCGACCGCCCGGCCGGCCGCGGCAGGGCTCAGCGACGGCGTGGTCTGGCTTGGGACCGAGCGGGATCCAAAGCTCAAGGACCCGGTGACCGGACAACCGGTGCCGCCGAGCCAGCTGCGGGTCGGCACCATCTACGAGGCCATTCCGGCGTGGCTGGTCGCCCGCGCGACGGCGCCGGCTCCCGGTTACCAACTAGGAACCCCAAAGGGCATCATCCCGGAGCGCGGCAAGGTGGAGATCGCCGCGAAGCCGGTGGCCTATCGCCACAATGGCGAAGACCATTTCTGGGCGCCGGTGCACAGCCAGGCGACCGGTTTCGGCACCGTCTTCATCCAGTTCTACGGAGGCGGCGACGAGGAAACCTGGGACCCGATCGGGGCGGAAGCGGAGTCGCGGCGGCGCGCGAAGGCGATCGCGGCCGAGTTGCAGCATTTCGGCTACAAAGTGCCTCCGACAGATCGCGAGCCCGGTGCCGCCGGCCTGGTGGAGATACGCTATTTCAACGAGGGCGACGTCAACCGGGCCGCCGTGCTGGCCTCGAGCCTGAGCAAAACGCTGAAGAAGCTGCCGGAGCTGGTCGGCCTGGGCCAGCCCAGCCTGAGGCCCGTCATCGGCCTGCCGCGCAAGCCCCCGCCCGGCACGCTCGAGATTTGGATCGATGTCAGCCCCAAGCCGGCGCCGGTGGAACAGACGCCGCCGCCGGCCGAATAGGCCTTGCCCGCGCGGCGGCCTCGGCCGGTCCGGGGGCGGATTGCGGCTGAGGGGCTCGCATCGAGAACGCCCGAAACGACGAAGGCCCCGCCTTGCGGCGGGGCCTTGTCGTTGGTTGCGGGGGCAGGATTTGAAC
>JAXDPG010000324.1:0-6419 GCA_034668485.1 Sphingomonadales bacterium | reverse complement strand
GCGCTCGCGCCGATGTCGCCGACGAAGGGCGCCCGCTTCGCCGCGCCGTCGACGAACGGCTGGTGGTCCGGCGTCGCGAAGCTGGCGAGCGTCGGGGCCGGCACGCCGAGCGTCCTGAGGCCGCCATAAGTGAAGCCGGCACTCAGGCAATATTCGGGCTTCACCGCGCCCCAGGGTGCAGCGCTGGTGACCTGGAACGGGCCGGTGCCGTCGGCCAGCGAGCCGAGTATGCGGCGCGCCTCCGCCGGGTTTGAGACGCTGAGCGCGAAATGGCGCACCAGCAGCATTGTATAGCCGCGCACCAGGAAACCCTGGATCTGCGCCAGATGATCGGCCCAGGCCATGCTAACCCTCCCCCGCGAAAGATCCGGAGCGGCCCCCGATGGCGCCGCTCCGCAGTCCGGCTTCAGCCGAGCGCGCCCTGGATCTGCACGACCGTGTACGGATAAGCCTCGGTGAACGGCAGAGCGCCGCCATGGGTCAGATCGTGTTCCCGCACCCACTCGATGAAGGCGGGAAGGTTGTCCTCGACGGGTTTCAGATCCTTCAGCCCCACGATCAGATCGGCGGCGTTGTTGAACGGGGCCGGGTTGGCGAGGACGAGGTCGCGAATATACGAGCTGAAATCCTCATCGTAGACGGTGGTGAGCAGGACCGACTGCTGGCCGGGCGGATCGTTGCGCCCCGGCACCGGCACGGCCCACACATAGTGGAGGATGTTCGGACCGGCTCCGCCGGCGGTCTCCTCGGCGCTGAGCGGCGCCATCGCCCCGGCGACCGCCTCTTCCATGCTCTCGGCATAGACCTGGATCAGAAGCGAAAGTCCTTGTGCCATGTCCGTCCTCTCTCGTTGGAAGCGGGAGGCGTGACAGACTTAACCCAGGTTAGTTAGTCGGGATTGGTCCGAATCGGTTCTTTCAGCCCTTTTCGCCAAAAAGGGCGCCGCGATTCTGTTTTAGCCGTTGACGACTGTGCCCCCGTTGGGATGGAGGACCTGCCCCGCCATATAGCTCGAATCCTCGCAGGCGAGGAACAGGAAGCTCGGCGCGACCTCGTTGGGCTGGCCCGGCCGGCCCATCGGCGTGTCCTTGCCGAAATCGGGGATCTTCTCCGGCGGCTGGCCGCCGAACGGGTTGAGCGGAGTCCAGATCGGTCCCGGCGCGACGGCGTTGACCCTTATGCCGTCGCCGATCAGATTCTGCGACAGCGAGCGGGTGAAGGCGGTGATCGCGCCCTTGGTCGCCGAATAATCGAGCAGGGCCTCGGAGCCCTTGTAACCCGTGATCGAGGTGCAGTTGATGATGACCGCGCCCTTCCTCAAATGCGGCCGCGCCGCCTGGACCATGAAGAAATAGCCGTAGAAATTGGTCTGGAAGGTGCGCTTCAGCTGCTCCTCCGTGACGTCCGTTATCTCCTCGTCGGGATGCTGCTCGCCGGCATTGTTGACGAGGATGTCGAGCCCGCCCAATTTGTCGACCGTCTCTTTCACCGCGCGCTCGCAGAAAGCCTTGTCGCCGACGTCGCCGGCGATGGCGATCGCCCGGCCGCCCTCGCGTTCGACGATCTCCTTCGTCTTTCGGGCGTCGTCATGCTCGCACAGATAGAGGATGGCGACGTCGGCGCCTTCGCGTGCGAACAAGGCTGCGACGGCGCGGCCGATGCCGCTGTCGGCGCCGGTGATCAGCGCCACCTTGCCCTCCAGTCGGTCCGAGCCCGGATAGCGGGGCTCCCACTCGGGCTTGGGCTCGAGCTCGCTCTCATGCCCGGGCAGGCCGTCCTCATCCACCATGTCGAGGGTTTCGGTGTCGCTCATCGCCTCACTCCTTGGGCGCGATGCCCGCGCCTTCCTCGCCGAAGGCCTCGATCGCCGATTCATCCTGAGCGTCCTTCGCCGGCGCCTTCTCGGCCGCGGTCCGGCCGCCGTCGCGGCCGGTCACGAAGGATTTGCGGCCGCCGTCGCCCGGATCCTCGGACATCTCGTTATTCTGGTTCTGCGGCTGGTCGCCCGAATTGTGCGGGTTGTTGCTCATGGCTTCGTCCTCGAAGGATTCGATTATTCAAACCGCCGCCGCGCGGGCGGGTTCCGGGCGCCAATGGTCGGAAGTTTCTAAGTTTCGGCATCCAGAGAGGCGAAAAACTTCTCCTGAAACTTCCGCTTGCGAGCTGACGCGCACGCAGCGGCATCCTTTCTAGGGTTGCCCATCGAGACGGGTTGCGCGACAAATCATTTGACGGAACATAGCAGAAACAGGCTTCGAAGAAAAGAGGTGGCTCAACTCCTGACCGGGCTCACCCGCACATCGGCCCGGCCCGGCCCCGGCCGCTGAACGTCGCTCGCCTTCGGGGCAGCCGGCTTAGCGCCGGCCGCGATGCATTGCGCCACCACGACGGGAAAATCGACGTCGCTGTTCTGAATCACCGCCGCCTCGGTGGCCGCGGTGCAAGCCGCGTGGCTCTCGTAGCGCGCCTCGAGCGTTCGCACCGACTGGCATGGCGCATCGGCTTCGCCGCAGCCCATGATCGCGATGAGGAAGATGCCCGGACCCATGGCATCTAAACCCATGTGAATCTTCGGTGTTCCAATCGTTTCGGTGGCGTTGCGCCGTTCATTCAGTACGCTTGGTCTTCTTTAGCCGTCCGGCTCTGGCGGCCTTTTCGATCCCCACCCTCACATGCTCGAACAGCTTCGCGGGGATCGAGCCGTAGCGAGGCTCGATCCCGCTGCCGCCTCGAATCGGACGAATGTCGGGACCGGGCCAGGTAAAGAGGTTGTATTCGTCGGTGATGATCCAGCTGCGCTCTTCGCCAAGGCCGAGATGCTGCCTCACCCGAGCCGGCATCTCAACGGCGGCGGTGTCCGGCTGCGGCGGATTCGTGGTGATCGGTACGACGAGGAGCTGAGTGCCATGCTCGCGCCTCTCGACCGCGACGACGACGACCACCGGCCGGTCCTTGACACCTTCATCGCGCCCCTCCTGCGCCTCGCGATGCCAGAGATAGACGTAGGAGAGAACGTCAGTCGGTCGTGGGATCGTCCATGAGGTGGTCGAGCCGCCGCGATTCCTCGGGGATTTCGGCGTTGCGGATGGCTTCGAGGGTTTCATCGTCGAGATCCTTCACAAGAAGAACCTGGCGATCGCGGCGCAGGAGGCGCTCATATTCCTTCAGCGAGATCATCACGACCCTCGTGGTGCCGTGACGCTGGATACCCACGGGATGAAGCATGGCCTCGTCCGTGTAATAGCCGAACTTGCTCGCGACCTCCCTGGCCGGGACCGTCAATAGCGGTTCCGTCATGCTTCGTTCCTCGACTGCGTCCGACACCGGTGCCGAAGCACCGAGGGGTGATGCCCCACAGTCGATAATCCGGATATTACGTCTTTTACGTCTTGTCAAGACAACTCGAAGCTCTTGGGTTCGGGTCTCCTCACTCCTACCTTAGCCGAGATGCGGCCGCTCGAATCCTCCTCGAATCCAACCCCCCGCGCAGGCTGGTCGGCCATGCGCCGTTTCCTCCCCTATCTCTGGCCGGCGGGCGAGCCGCAGCTGAAGGCGCGGGTCGTCGTCGCCTTCCTGCTGGTGCTGCTCGCCAAGGGCATCTCGCTCAGCACCGGCTTCGTCTACAAGGGCGCGATCGACATCATGTCGGCCGGGGCCAAGGGGAACGGCGCCGCCGTCGGGCTCGCGGTCGGGCTGGTCCTCGCTTATGCCGGCGCCCGCTTCGCCGGCGTGCTGTTCGAAAACCTCCGCAACGCCATCTTCGAGCGGGTCGGGCAGGACGCGGCTCGGCGGCTGGCCGAGAAGGTGTTCGCGCACATCCACGAGCTGTCGCTGCGCTTCCATCTCGAGCGGCGCACCGGCGCGCTCACCAAGATCGTCGAGCGCGGCACCAAGAGCATCGACATGATGCTCTATTTCCTGCTCTTCAACATCGCCCCGACATTGGTCGAGCTCGCCGTCATCTGCGTCATCTTCGGGGTGAAGTTCAGCCTCGGCCTCGTCGCCGTCACCCTGGCGATGGTCGCCGCCTACATCTTCTTCACCCGCCTCGTCACCGAGTGGCGCACCCACCTCCAGCGGCGGATGAACGACGTCGACAACCAGGCGATCGCCCGCGCCGTCGATTCGCTGCTCAACTACGAGACGGTCAAATATTTCGGCGCGGAAGGCCGCGAGGCGAAGCGCTACGGCGGCGCGATGCGCGCCTTCGCCGACGCGGCGGTGAAGAACGAGACCTCGCTGGCCTGGCTCAACATCGGCCAGTCCTTCATCACCAATTTGATGATGGCCGGAGCGATGGGCTACACCGTCTGGGGCTGGAGCCAAAGCAAGTTCACCACCGGCGACGTCGTCCTGGTCAACACCCTGCTCGCCCAGCTCTTCCGCCCGCTCGACATGCTCGGCTGGGTCTACCGCACCATCCGCCAGGGCCTGATCGACATGGAGGCGATGTTCGCTTTGATCGACACGCCGGCGGAGGTCCGGGACGTGCCCGGAGCGCCCGACCTGCGCCTGGCACGGGGCCGGGTCCGGTTCGAGGGCGTGCATTTCGGCTACGATCCGGAGCGGGAGATCCTCCACGGCATCGACCTCGACGTGGCGCCGGGAACCGTTACCGCCGTCGTCGGCCCCTCGGGCGCGGGCAAATCCACCCTGTCGCGCCTCCTCTTCCGCTTCTACGAGCCGACCGGCGGCCGCATCACCATCGACGACCACGACATCTGCCGGGTGACCCAGGCGAGCCTTCGCGCCGCGATCGGCATCGTCCCGCAAGACACCGTGCTGTTCAACGATACGATCGGCTACAATATCGGCTACGGCCGCGACGGCGCGACCCAGGCCGAGATCGAGGCGGCCGCGCGCGGCGCGGCGATCCACGACTTCATCATGAGCCTTCCCGACGGCTATGAGAGCCAGGTCGGCGAGCGCGGTCTGTAGCTGTCCGGCGGCGAGAAGCAGCGCGTCGCCATCGCCCGCACCCTTCTCAAGGACCCGCCGATCCTGATACTCGACGAGGCGACCAGCGCCCTGGACAGCCGCACCGAGGCGGCGATCCAGGAGACTCTGCGGAACGTCACCGCGCGCCGCACCTCGATCGTCATCGCCCACCGCCTCTCGACCGTGGTCGACGCCGACCAGATCGTGGTGCTGGAGGAGGGCCGGGTCGCCGAACGCGGCACCCACGCCCAGCTGCTCAGGAAGAACGGCCTCTATGCCGACATGTGGGCGAGGCAGCAGGCGGAGGCGGAGGAGGAAGCCGAGGCGGCGGAATAGCCGCCTGCTCCGCAGCGGCGATTGCCTCGCCGGAATGACCGTCGCAAGAAAAATTATACTTATATCCAATGTGCTAGGACGTGCGCCCAAACGGGCCGTCGGCACTCGACAGAGGCTTCCCCCATCCGCTAGCAGCACTGCGTGCTATCCCCGCTTTCCATCCTGCACGACACGTTTGGATTCCCCGCCTTCCGCGGCGTCCAGGAGCGCGTGATCGGCCGGGTGATGGCGGGCAGGCACACGCTCGCGGTCATGCCGACCGGATCGGGCAAGTCGCTCTGCTACCAGGTGCCGGCGCTGGCCCGCGCCGGCACGGCGCTGGTCATCTCGCCTCTGATCGCCCTGATGCACGACCAGATAAGGTCGGCGTCGAGCTTCGGCATTCGCGCCGCTTCGCTGACGTCGGCGGACGACGACCGGCAGGAGACTCTCGGCCGGCTGAAGCGCGGCGAACTCGACCTGCTCTACGTCGCCCCAGAGCGGGCAAGCGGGAGCGGCTTCCGCGAGCTCGCCGAGCGCACGCCGCTCGCCCTGATCGCGGTCGACGAGGCCCATTGCGTGAGCGAATGGGGCCACGACTTCCGTCCGGATTACCGGCTGCTGAGACCGTTGCTCGACGCTTTCCCGCAGGTACCGCGCCTGGCTCTGACCGCCACCGCCGACCGGCAGACCCGCGGCGACATCCTCGTCCAGCTCGGCATCCCCGAGGATGGGCTGATCGTCGCCGGCTTCGACCGGCCCAACATCCGCTATCACGTCCGCCCCCGCGACGGCGTCGGCCAGCAATTGAAGGCCCTGCTCGCCGAGCAGCCGGGACCGGGCATCGTCTACGCGCCGAGCCGCGACAAGACCGACAAGCTCGCGCTCCAGCTCGGCGAAGGCGGCCGCAAAGTGCTGCCCTACCATGCCGGGCTGGAGCCGCGGGTGCGCTCCGCCAACCAGCAGGCCTTCGTCGCCTCCGAGGACATGGTGATGGTCGCGACCATCGCCTTCGGCATGGGCATCGACAAGCCGGACGTGCGCTTCGTCGCCCATGCCGGGCTGCCCAAGTCGATCGAGGCCTTCTACCAGGAGACCGGCCGCGCCGGCCGCGACGGCGATCCGGCCGAGGCCTGGCTGTTCTGGGGCGCCGAGGATTTCGCCCG
>JAXDPG010000323.1:0-4701 GCA_034668485.1 Sphingomonadales bacterium | reverse complement strand
CCGGGCGGCTGACGCGCCTGCTCCGCGACTTCAACGACAAGTTCCCGACTGTGCCGATCCGGCTTCTGGTCGAGACGCTCGGGGGCGTCGAGCGCGCCCTCCGCGACGATCACGCACGCATCGGCGTGGGCAGCCAGCTGCACATGACCATGACCGGCTTTCGCCGGGTCGACATCGAGGCGGTGCGGCTGATCCCGGTCGCGGCCCCAAGCCACCCGCTGGCCCGTGTGACCAAGGCCGCCCCGCGCGAAGCGAGTGATTTCATCCAGTTGATCCTGTCGGAGCGCCCGGCGGCGGACGGCCGGGACTTCGGCGTCGTCAGCCTCAACAGCTGGCGCATCGGCGATCTGGCCGCGAAGCATGCGCTGCTGCTCGCCGGGCTCGGCTGGGGCGGAATGCCCGAGCCTGCGGTCCGCGCCGACATCGAGGCGGGGCGGCTCGTGCGCCTCAACCTGCGCAACTGGCGCGGCGGAGAATATAATTTGCAGGCCGTTCACAAAGTGGACACGCCGCCAGGCCCCGCCGGCCGGTGGCTGATCGAGCGGCTGGCGACGCTGTCGGACGAGCTCGAACGCCTGCCCGCTTGAAGCTGGCAGCCCCGAAGTCCTCTTTCCAGCCTTGGCAGACATTCACTACGGGACGTCAGCTACGGCGCCGCCAAGCATATTGAGCGACCAACTCGCATACCGAAAGCCGGCCTTTTCCTCATGAAGATGCGTCATGCGAAGCAAGCAGTCCGGCTCGCTCGAGACCCTTGGCGATCCGGGCGAGATCTTCCGGGTTCTTGAAGGGCATGCGACCAATTCCGTCGACGAACGAATAAGCCGGGTTGATGGCGATGAGCTCATTCCAGACGCCGCGAGCTTCGTCGAAATAGCCGAGATTGCCGAGAGCCGCACAAAGACAGGCCCGGCTCATGTCGGTTTCCGGAACGAGGAGGATACGCTCCTTGAAGATCTCGGCAGCCGTTTCGTAGTCGCCGGCAACGAGGTGGGCGACGCCGAGATGGTGAAGATAGCCCTGCGTGAAATAGGGGTCGAGGCGCATCGCCCGCTCGAGATCGTGAATCGCCGCACGCGGGGCGCCCGAATAGATATTCAGCGTTGCCCGCAGCGACAGCGCCGGGGCGAAGTTCGGGTTGAGCGACAGCGCTTTGCCGACTTCGAAGGCCCAGCGTTCGAAGTCTTTCCGGTACATCGCGACCAATGCCGCCACACCGTGCGGGAACGGCGACGCAGGATCGCGCCTGATCGCTTCGTCGGCCAACTTCCCGGCTTCGGCGAGCGAGCGTTCGGGGTCGTCGGTCCAGCGATTGTAATGGGCCTGGGCCAGCGCCATGCCGAGCGCGGCATAGGGAGGCGGATAGGCGGGATCGAGCGCGATCGCCTGCCGGAACAATTCGCTGGTCCGCTCGAAGACGGCGATATTCTGCGTCGCGCCCCGCTGCATTGCCCGGCCACGCAATAGGCACTCATGGGCTTCCATATTCGTGGTCCCGCGGGACGTGATGCCCGGCCAGAGGGTGACCTCGACCGGGCTCAACGCGGCGCTCAACTCGGCGACGATCCTGCGGGCGACCTCATCCTGGACTGCGAATATGTCGTGCAATTGCCGGTCGTATCGCTCGGCCCACAAATGACTGCCGGTGACTCCGTCGCTCAATTGCACGATCACGCGAACACGGTCGCCGCTCTTCTGGATGCTCCCTTCGACGATGTAGCGGGCTCCCAGATCGCTGGCGATGCGTCGCACATCCGTGGGCATGCCCTTGAAGGCGAAGCTGGAACTTCGAGCGATCACGATCAGGCCCGGGATCTTGGACAAAGTCGTGATGACTTCATCCGCCAATCCGTCGGCGAAGAACTCTTGCTCGGGATCGTTGCTGAGATTGACGAAGGCGAGGACCGCAAGCGAGGGCTGGGGCGAGAGCTGGTCGACAGCGCCTTCGGGCGTGGATGAACCGCTCAGAAAGCGATAACCGATGCGCGGAATCGTGGTGATCCACTCCTCGCCGCCGGGCTCGAGACTGACGGCCTTCCGCAGCAGCGCGATCTGGACCGATAGATTGCTCTCCTCAACGGCGGTTCCCGGCCAGGCGGCGTCCATGAGCTCCGCCTTGGTGACGATCTCGCCCTGCCGCCTCAGGAGCGCCGCCAGCAGCAGGATGCCCCGGCGCCCGACCGCGACGCGCTCGCCCGCCCGCAGGAGAGTCCCGTTGTCCAGGTTCAGCAGGAACGGGCCGAAGGTGAAACGCTGTCTGTGCATATGGCTCCCGCCCGCACGGCTTCGGGAATTCTTCGGATAATATTCGGCGTCTCTTCGATACTCCAGCCGCTGTCTCCGCCACCTGGTTCACGCAACGGCCGCTCGATCAACGTCGATCGGGATGATGCGCCGGACAAGGAGGAACACACAATGACGATCTCATCATCGCCCGCGCCATCAGCCGCGGACCAGCCCGCGATCGTGCTCGTGCACGGCGGCTTCGTGGATGGCTCCGGCTGGGAAGGGGTCTACCAGGCCCTCAGGAAGGACGGCTACGACGTGAGCGTGGTTCAGAACGCCACCCAGTCGCTCGAGGGCGACGTGGCAGCGACCAATGCCGTCATCGACGGGCTCGAAAAGCCGGTGATCCTGGTCGGCCATTCCTATGGCGGGGTGGTCGTTACGGAGGTCGGAAACCATCCAAACGTCGCGGGCCTGGTCTATATCACGGCCTTCGCTCCGGACGCGGGCGAATCCGTCGCGACGCTGATCGCCAATCCGCCCCAAGGCGCGCCCGTGCCTCCGATTCTGCCGCCGCAGAACGGATTCCTCTTGCTGGACAGAGCAAGGTTCGCCGAGGCCTTCGCCGCCGACCTCGACCCCGACCAGGCAGCCTTCATGGCCGATTCCCAGATGCCCTGGGGCCTCGACGCTCTGAACGGCGCCGTCACCTCGCCGGCCTGGAAGGCCAAGCCGAGCTGGTACCTGGTCGCCAAGGACGATCGGATGATCCCGCCGGACGCCCAGCGCGCGATGTCGAAGCGGGCGGGTTCGACGGTTGTCGAGCTTGCGGGCAGTCACGCGATCTACGTGTCCCAGCCCGGCGGAGTGGCCGAACTGATCGAGACAGCCGCAGAGACGGTGAACGTCGCCGTAAAGTGAACGGCACAGCGGCGACCGTGCCAAGGTCGCCGCTGAAGGCTCCGGGTTCGCATGCGTCTTCGTGAGCTTTTGATCTGCGGCAGGAAGTCATAGGGTCCGCGAAATCCCCGGCGGAGCGAACGAGTGAATCTAATGGTATTTCTGGGGGCCGGGGTTTCCTTTCCGTCGCAATTGCCGACCGTAGCGGAGCTGACGGACAGGCTTTTTCAGCCGTCCAGCCTCGAGACTGACGAAACCAGGAAGATTCGCGCGCTGCTGAAGCTGATTCGCGACTATGACACTGCCGATATCCGCCGGGTCGGGCTCTACCGCCAGGGCGACGGTTTTGTTGCTTCGGGAGCCATCAATCGTGGCGACGCCTCCACGTACGAAGACCTCTTCTTTCTATGCCAGCAGATCAACCTTTGGTGCATCGGCCTGTCGGACAACTCGCAGACCACGCCTTTCATGGAAGCCATCGAGCGCGAGGCAGGAGACCTGCTGGATGGAGCGAGCTTCAACGCCCGCATGAACGCGCTCTCGAAGTTGGGAAGGCCTGCCTGCTCGTACATCGAGGCGGTTGCCGCCGAGACGCTCCAACGCGAATATGTGGCCGGTCTCGACTTGCTGCTCGAGCTGGCCGCCGACCCCGGCATCGACCGGCTGAACATTGCGACCCTCAATCACGACACGCTCGTCGAGCAATTCCTGTCGGCCGCCGGGGTCGAATATGCAGATGGGTTCGGCGAGCGCGACGGTGACGTTCGCTGGGCCGACGATCGGGTTTACGACGATCCCGGCGCACGAGTTCGCCTGTTCAAACTGCACGGGTCCTTGAACTGGTATTCATTCAAATATCGCGGAGGGTGGAAAACGGCCCTCCTGGGAGGATGCGATCCGTCCGGCGCGCGTGACGCCTCGGGGAATCTCCTGAGTGCCGAGCGCTCCTCCCCGTCCTTTCTCTCCGGCCTGAACAAGTCTGTTTCCTATCACCGTGGGGTCTATGCAGATGTCCACTTTCGTTTTCTGGAGCTGCTCCGTCGATGCGATCGCATGATCATGTCGGGCTATGGCTGGGGGGACACGCCCATAAATTTTCAGCTGGAGACATGGATCGACAGCTCTCGCCGCAACAAACTCATCCTGCTTCACGAGAGCCCGCGGCAACTTATCGACCGGTCCGTAATCATGGCGATGAGCTATGAAGGATGGCGCCGATCGGGACGTCTGGCAGTCCTTGAGCAATGGTTCGCCGACACGTCCCTGTCGGACCTCAAGAAACTCGACGCGTGGCCGCAAAGCGATCAAGGCTGAGAGGCCCTTCCGCTTAGGAAGAGCCGCGTCAGCTTGTCGACATCAATTCCATGTCTGTGGAATGGGTGCCATGCGATGTGCTAGAACTCCACCTGAGCGCGCAGAGCCACCGTATCCACTCCGAAGGACCGCGTGTTGGCCGGCGCCGTGGCCCCTGGCGCGACGGTGGTGGCGCGCGGGCCGCCTTCGAAGCTGCCGCGGGCATATTGGGCCTGGAAGCGGATGTAGTCGATCGGGTTCCAGATCAGGCTGAGCTCGTAG
>JAXDPG010000322.1:0-4362 GCA_034668485.1 Sphingomonadales bacterium | reverse complement strand
AATATTATTGGTAGGCGTTGAAATTCGGAAGGCCTGGACAGCGGCCCTGATGATGGCGGCGGCGGCCTGCGGCCCGGGCGAGCCGGACCGGGTCGTCGCCGACCGTTACGATTCCTTCTGGCTCTGGGGCGGCGTCCGCGCCCAGCCGGCGCTGCAAAGGGCGCGGACCCTCTATCTGCTCGACGGCGAGATCCGGGCGCGGGAGCCCGGGCGCTACGCGGCGTTGCGGCCGGGCGCGCCGCGCCTTGCCGGCAAGTCGGTCTGGCTGGTAGTCCGCACCGATACACTCGATTGGCCGGACGAATCGGCCGCCGTGCTGGCGGGCCGGCTCGACCGCTGGGCCGCAGCGGGCAATAAGGTGACGGGCCTGCAGGTGGATTTCGACGCCCGCACCCATGGCCTGGCGCACTATGCCGCTTTTCTGAGGGCGTTGAGGCGGCAGTTGCCAAGCCGCTATCGGCTGTCCGTGACCGGGCTGATGGATTGGAGCGCCAATGGCGATCCCACGGCGCTGGCCGCCCTGCAGGGCGTGGTCGACGAGGTCGTGGTGCAGACCTATCAGGGCCGCGAAACGATCCCCGGCTACGAAGCCTGGTTCGCGAGGATGCGGGGCTTTCGACTGCCGTTCAAGGTCGGCCTCGTCCAGGGAGGCCGGTGGCGGCCGCCGGCGGGTCTGGCGGCCGAGCCCAATTTCCGCGGCTACGTCGTCTTCCTCGTCAACCCGCCGCGCGGGGCCGGAAGCTCTCGCCGAGAGCGCCCAGCCTTTACTCCCCCGGGCAGCCTGCCTATCGGCCTGCCATGACCGTCCAGCCGTCCGAAACCATCCTGATCGTCGATTTCGGAAGCCAGGTGACCCAGCTCATCGCCCGCCGGGTACGCGAGGCGGGAGTTTACAGCGAGATCGCCCCCTTCAGCCGCGCCGACGAGGCTTTCCAGCGGCTACGGCCCAGCGGCGTCATTCTGTCCGGCGGCCCATCCTCGGTGATGTGGGACGACAGCCCGCGCGCGCCGCAGCATTTCTTCGACGCCGGAGTGCCGATCCTCGCCATCTGCTACGGCCAGCAGACCATGGCGCACCAGCTCGGCGGGCGGGTGGCGCCGTCGGACAATCGCGAGTTCGGCCGCGCCTTCATCGAGATAATCGGCGAGAGCGTCCTGTTCGACGGCTTGTGGAAGCGGGGCGAGCTCCACCAGGTCTGGATGAGCCATGGCGACCGGGTCGAAGCGCTGCCCGAGGGGTTCAGCGTCGTCGCGTCCTCCGAAGGCGCCCCTTACGCCATCGCCACCGACGAGCAGCGGCGTTTCTTCAGCCTGATGTTCCATCCGGAAGTCGTCCACACGCCCGACGGCGGCCGGCTCATCGCCAATTTCGTCCGCCACGTCTGCGGCCTAGCCGGCGACTGGACGATGGCCGAGTTCCGCTCCACCAAGATCGCCGAGATCCGCGAGCAGGTCGGCTTCGGCCGGGTCATTTGCGGCCTTTCGGGCGGGGTCGACAGCGCCGTCGCCGCGGTCCTCATCCACGAAGCGATCGGCCATCATTTGACCTGCGTCTTCGTCGACCACGGGCTTTTGCGCCAGGGCGAGGCCGAGCAGGTCGTCTCGCTGTTCCGCAACCATTACAACATCCCGCTCGTCCATGTGGACGCCGAGGATCTGTTCCTTTCCGGCCTCGCCGGGCTCACCGACCCCGAGGACAAGCGCAAGTTCATCGGCAGGACCTTCATCGACGTCTTCGAGGCCGAGGCGAAGAAGCTGGGCGGCGCCGATTTCCTGGCGCAGGGCACGCTCTATCCCGACGTCATCGAGAGCGTCAGCTTCACCGGGGGCCCTTCGGTCACGATCAAGAGCCACCACAATGTCGGCGGCCTGCCGGAGCGGATGGACATGAAGCTGGTCGAGCCGCTGCGCGAATTGTTCAAGGACGAGGTGCGCGTCCTCGGCCGCGAGCTGGGCCTGCCCGACGCCTTCGTCGCCCGCCATCCCTTCCCCGGCCCCGGCCTCGCGATCCGCATCCCGGGCGAGGTGTCGAAGGAGCGTTGCGACATCTTGCGCAAGGCCGACGCCGTCTATCTCGACGAGATCCGCAATGCCGGCCTGTACGACGCCATCTGGCAGGCCTTCGCGGTACTGCTTCCGGTGCGCACGGTCGGAGTGATGGGCGACGGGCGCACCTACGATTACGTCTGCGGGCTGCGCGCGGTGACCTCGACGGACGGAATGACCGCCGACGTCTATCCGTTCGACGCCGCCTTCCTCGCCCGAGTCGCCACCCGCATCATCAATGAGGTCAAGGGCATCAACCGGGTCGTCTACGATTACACGTCGAAGCCGCCCGGAACGATCGAGTGGGAATGACCGCCGGCTCCGGCCGACTCGAAAAAAAGCCCCGGACCCGCAGGTCCGGGGCTCTCGAAGTCGGTTAGGCGTGCAGCTTATTGGGTCGGCAGCGCCGAGCCGGTGAAGAGGCCCTCATTGCCGCCGCCCACGCTCGGATTGCTGATGTTGCGGTTGTTGCCATAGGTGTTGATCGTCGATCCGAGGAGGGCGCTGACGCCCGCCTGGTTGCCCGTGATCGTCGTGTTGCCGACCCGCACGAACGCGGAGGCGCCACTGGCGGTGAGGGCTATGGTGCTGTTGCCGGTCAGGGTCGAATCGAGCACCGTCACCACGGCGGTGGTGGTGGCGGCGACGTTGAGCACCGATATTCCGGTCGCATTGCCCGAGAACGAGCTGTTGGTGACGACCACGGTGATGCCGTTGACGTTGGTATCGCCCGTCGTGTTCACGAGCAGGCCGTTATTGGCGTTGTCGTTCACCCGCACGTTGTCGAGAAGGACATGCGCGGTTCCGCCCGCACCGGTCGGCTGGATAAGGATGCCGCCGCCGGTTCCGCCATTGCCGTTCTCGGCGATGAGCGTGTTGTAGACGAACATCTCGGCGGCGCCGCTCGGCTGGAACGAGATGCCGTTGCTGCTGGCGGCATTGAAGCGGCGGACCACGCAATCCTCGACGTGGAGCGTGCCGAGGCCGATCATGCGGATGCCGTTGGACGGCGGATTGACGCCGAAAATGTCGAGGCCGCGCAGCAAGACGGAGTCGGTCGTCGCCGGCAGGTTGACGACGATGCCGTTGCCGCCGGCCAGCGCGCCGCCTTCGGTATAGTGGCAGTCGATGGTCAGCGACTTGGTGATCGTCACCGCGCCGTAGCCGGCCGGATCGAGACAATTGATCTCGCCGCCCGCGGCGGTCTTGGAAATGGCGCCGGCGAAGGTCTTGCACGGGGCCGTGCGGCTGCACGGATTGACGTCGTCGCCGACGCCCGAAACCCAGGTGCGCGTCGCTTGCGCGGAAGCCGGCGTCGCATAGACCGCCGCGGCGACCGCGATAGCGGCCACGGACGCAAGGCGTGTTTTCATCGCGATCATAAATCCCCCTTCTGGTTTGAGACCGATGATTTTAACACAGATTACTCGGGGGCGCTGCAATTATCTAATCTGAAAATGTCGTTTAGGATTAAAGATATGCGGTTTGCCGAATGCTGCCCGGCTTCGCGCCGGTTCCCGAAAGGGCCCGAAATGAACGTTAACGGGGAGCCCCGCGGGCGGGATGCGCCCCGTTGAGCGACTCGGTCCTCGCGGTCGGCCTCGGCCTGTTCTCGGCGGTCACCCTCGCCGCCGCCAACATGTCGGTGAAGATGGGCAGCGACATCCTCGTCGGCCGCGCCATCCTCTCCGCCAGCGCGGCGGCGATGATCGCCCCGGCCGCCTTGTTCGTGCCCTTGCCCGACGCCTGGACCTGGGGAGCGCTTTTGCTCGCGATTCCCGCCCATTACGCCTACCAGCTCTGCCTGGTGCGGGCTCTGCAGCGGGGCGATCTGTCGCTGGTCTTCCCGGTGATGCGCGGCGCCGCTCCGCTGCTCACGGCCGCCGCCGCCTTCCTCCTCCTCCACGAGACCCTGCCGCCGGTCGCATTGGCGGGCCTGGCGGCGGCGACGGCGGCCGTCTTCGTCTTCGCCGCTCCGCCGCGGGGAACGCTGCTGCGCCATCATCCCGATCTCGGAGTGCTCGGCTGGGCCCTGGCCACGGCGGTCGGGGTCTCGCTCTACAACGTCGCCGACGCGCGCGGCGTGCGCGGCGCTCCGGAGCCCTTCACCTATATCGTCTGGATCTTCCTGCTCGACTCGATCGGCATCACCTGCACCGCCTTGCTGCGCCGGCGGCGCGAGCTTGTCCGGACGATCGCGCTGAAATGGCGTTACGGGGTCGCCGCCGGCTTCCTGTCGATCCTCTCCTACGGCTCGGCGGTCTACGCCTTCAGGCTGATGGAGACGGCGAGGGTGTCGGCGCTGCGCGAGACCTC
>JAXDPG010000321.1:0-11708 GCA_034668485.1 Sphingomonadales bacterium | reverse complement strand
CTTCGGCGTGTTCTTGACCAGGTGATAGACGTCGTCGGACATCTGCAGCTTGGCGAGCACGTAGCCGGGGAAGAATTTGCGGTCGCTTGTGACCTTCTTGCCGCGGCGGACCTCGGTGACCTTCTCGGTCGGCACCTCGACCGCCTCGACCAGGCTGGCGAGGCCGAGCCGGTTGGCCTCGGCCTGGATGGCGTCGCGGACCTTGTTCTCGAAGCCCGAATAAGCGTGGATGATGTACCAGCGGGACATGGATTCTTCTTACCTTGGCTTGCGTTAGCGGATGAGGCCGAGCAGGCCGTAGACGATGGCGTGGAACGCGCTGTCGATGCCGAAGAAGAAGATGCCGAGAAGGCTGGTCATGATCAGCACCATGATGCCGGTGGTGACCGTCTCGCGCCGGGTCGGCCAGGCGATCTTGCCAGTCTCGGAGCGGACCTGCCTAAGGAACTCGCCGGGATTCACTCTTGCCATGGCTCGGGTCTCGTCCTTTTCGTCATCCGCCTTTCGGACAGCCGCCCTCGACCGGAGGGCCGGTCAGCCGAGCGTTGCCGATGCATGCGAGCCTTGCGAGATAGCGGCGCGGGCCGGCGATGGCAAGGCCGCGGGACAGATTTCCGGCGGGCGGCGCGGCCGTCGCCGCGCGCCTCGCCCGGGCTGGCAGGAGTGGAGGGATTCGAACCCACGACCCTCGGTTTTGGAGACCGATGCTCTAACCGGACTGAGCTACACTCCTAGCGCCGGAAGAGCGCCGGTCATTAGCCGCGGGCGCGGAGCCGCGCAAGGCCCAGCGTCCGGGCGCAAGGGGTCGGGCGGGGCGCGCGGCCCGGTTTCACCCAAAGCACCAAAGGACCAAAGGGGCCGGAGCGGCCGCTGGCGCGCGGCTGAACTGATAGGCCTTTGGCTGGAGCGACGTAGCCGCTCCTTATTTCGCACGCGCCGGGAGGTGCATACGGTCGGCCCCACCCCTCCGACGCCTTTGGTCCTTTGGTGCTTTGGGTGAAGCCAGGCTCGGCGAGCCGGGTGGCCTAGGCGGCGATATCGTAAGGCTGGATCTCGCCGGTCAGATAAAGGCTTCTCGCCTTGGCGCGCGAGAGCTTGCCTGAGCTGGTGCGCGGCAGGGTGCGCGGCGGCACCAGCTCGATGACGCAGTTCATGCCCGTGATCGCCCGCACCCGCTCGCGGATGATCTCGCGCAGCTTCGCCCGCTCCTCGGCGTCCGACGTCCGGCACTGGACGAGGACGGCAGGAGTCTCCTCGCCGCCCGGCGTGGTGATCGAGAAGGCGGCGATGTCGCCGGCTTTGAAGCCGGGCAGCTGCTCCACCGCCCATTCGATGTCCTGCGGCCAGTGGTTCTTGCCGTTGACGATGATCATGTCCTTGGCGCGGCCGACGATATAGAGATAGCCGTCGGACATGTAGCCCATGTCGCCGGTGTCGAGCCAATGATCCGAGTCGAGGCAGGCCCGGGTCGATTCCTCGTCGCGGAAATAGCCGACCATGACCGACGGGCCGCGGCAATAGACCTTGCCGATCTCGCGGTTGCCGAGCGTCCGGCCGTCCTCGTCGCGTATCTCGACGTCCATGTCGCGGACCGGCCGGCCGCAATTGACGATCGAGCGGTAGCGCTGCGGCCGGTCGCGCTGCATCTTGCCGTCGCCCGACAGGGTGTTCTCCTCGACCAGCTCGACGACGATTCCCTCGCCCGGCGGCATGATCGTCACCGCCAAGGTCGCCTCGGCGAGGCCGTAGCTCGGAAGGAAGCTCTTGGCGCTGAAGCCGGCGGGGCCGAAGGCGTCGACGAAGGCCTGCATGACGTCGGGGCGGATCATGTCGGCGCCGTTGCCCGCGATCCGCCAGCGCGACAGGTCGAAGCGTTCGGCGACGTTGGTCTGGCTCGAGACGCGTCGGGCGCAAATGTCGTAGCCGAAGGTCGGCGCGTAGCTGCCGGTGGTGCCTTCATTGCGGGTGATGAGGTCGAGCCAGGCAAGCGGCCGGCGCGCGAAATCCTCGGTCTTCAGATAGTCGGTCGAGATCTGGTTCGCCATCGGCGACAGCAGGCAGCCGACCAGGCCCATGTCGTGATACCAGGGCAGCCAGGAGATGCAGCGGTCGGTCTCGACCACCGCCATGCCGTGGCTGTGCGCGGCGAGGTTGTTGAGGAGACCGCGATGGGTGACGGCGACCCCGTGCGGGAAGCGCGTCGAGCCGCTCGAATATTGGAGATAGGCGATATCGTCGGGGCCGGCCGCCGGCAGCGCCGTCTCCGGCCCGTCCCGGGCGGCGAAGCGTTCCCAGGTTTCGCCCTTCACGCCGGCCGCTTCCGCCGCCGCGCCGGCGAGGGCGGCAAGCTCGTCGGGGTAGAAGAGCCAGGTCGGATCGGCGCTGTCCAGCTGCACCTTCAGCTGGTCGATATAGGAATCGCGGCCGCCGAAGGAGGTGGGCAGCGGCAGCGGCACCGGCCAGGCGCCGGCATAGACGGCGCCGAAGAAGAGGGCGGCGAATTCGGGGCCGGTCTCGGCGACGATGGCGATCCGGTCCTTCGCCTTCACGCCCGCCGCGATCAGGCGCCAGGCCGCGGCAAGGGCATCGGAGCGCAGCTCGCGATAGGGGTAGGCACGAACCAGCACGGCCCGGGGATCGTGGAAGTTGAGCCCGCGAACGCCCCTGGCGGCGTAATCGAGCGCGGCGCCCAGTGTGTCGAAGTCGGCAAAGCGCCGCGGCAGCACATCCGCGGTCGGGGTCGGAAGCAAAATCTCGGGCACGGCGGTTGGAGGATCCTCTTTGTCGTGGCCGGGTACGCACAAGCCGTTCCCGCGGAGCGGGAGAGCTACGCGTTTATCATCGGGGCGAACTGTGGCACAATCGTGGCGCGTGAGATCCGGTCCCGCCAAAAGGCCCCGGCCGCCGCTCGATGCGGAAGGCCTCGAGCGGCTCGGCCTCTTCTATGCCGGCCGCTATGCGACCACCCGCGCCAAGCTGGCCGCCTATCTTCGCCGCAAGCTCGCCGACCGCGGCTGGAACGGCCCCGGCGAGGCCCCGGTCGACCGGATCGTCGAGCGGTTCGCACAGCTGGGCTATGTCGACGACCGCGCTTTCGCCTCGGCCCGCGCCGCCGCGCTGCTGCGCCGCGGCTATGGCGAGATCCGGGTCCGCCAGGCGCTCAAAGGAGCCGGCATCGCCGAGGCGGATTCCGCCGAGGCGCGGGAGCGCGCCGGCGAGAATGCCCTGGCAGCGGCGCATCTATTCGCGCGCAGGCGGCGGCTCGGCCCCTATGCACCGACCGTCCCCGACCATGATTCGAGACGCAAGGCCGCGGCGGCGATGATTCGCGCCGGCCATCGCATGGAGTTGGTCTGGAAGGTGCTGGGGATGTCCCCCGGGGACTTGCCGGAGCCGGATGTCCCATAAAAACAACCGTCAACGGTTCACAAGTCCGCAAAAGCCGTGATACTCACCCGCTTCGTCATCGTGGATCGGCCGTTAATGACTTCGCGCCGCGGAATGACTGCTGGGAGCGACGCGCCGGACACCGAAGGCGCGGACGAGCCCCCTCGCCCCGACGACGAGGCCCTGATCAAGCTGACCGGCACGATGAAATGGTTCGACGCCACTCGCGGCTTCGGCTTCCTGGTCAGCGACCAGGCGGAAGGCGACATCCTCGTCCACTTCAGCGTGCTCAAGGAGCATGACCGGCGAAGCCTGCCCGAAGGGGCGGTGGTGGAATGCCTGGTCGCCGAGCAGGAGCGCGGCCTGCAGGCGCGGCGGGTGCTGGCGATCGATCTCAGCCAGGCCGTGGTCGCCGAGCCTCAGCGTCCCGCGGGCGGCGGCGGCGGCGGCGAACGAGTGGATCCGTCGGCCCTGCTCGACGAGGCCGGCGAGTTCGAGCCGGTGCGGGTGAAATGGTTCAACCGCCTCAAGGGCTACGGCTTCCTGGTCCGCGAAGACGAGGACGGCCAGGACATCTTCGTCCACATGGAGACGGTGCGAAGAGGCGGCCTCGCCGATCTGAGCCCCGACCAGCCGCTCCGAGCCCGCATCGCCGAGGGGCGCAAGGGCCCGCTGGCGGTCGAGGTGGAGCCGCGCTGATCCGTCGCCCAGCGAAGGCTGGGGCCCCAGCGAGAACGGACGCCAAGCCTTTCACCCCCTGGGGCCCCGGCCTTCGCCGGGGCGACGATCATCCCGGCGCCAGTGCCGCGTCGCGAAGCCCGCGCCACACGCGTAGCGCCTGCACCGTCTCCGGCACGTCGTGGACCCGCAGCAATTGGGCGCCCTGGTCCGCGCCCTTGAGGGCGAAGGCGAGCGAGCCCGGCAGGCGCACGTCCGCCGGCGCCTCGCCCGACAGGGCGCCGATGGTGCGCTTGCGGCTGGCGCCCAGCATCACAGGGCAGCCGAGGCCGTGCAGCAGCGCGAGGCCGTTGATCAGGTCGAGATTGTGCTGGACGGTCTTGCCGAAGCCGATGCCGGGATCGACGACGATCCGGTCCCGCTCGACCCCCGCCGCTTCCGCGGCCGCGATCCTCGCCTCCAGCCAGTCGTAGACGGCGAACAGCACCGGCCTGTCGTAGCTCGGCGATTGCTGCATCGTCTCGGGCGCGCCGAGATGGTGCACGAGCACGACGGGACAGCCGGCGGCCGCGACCGCCTCGAGCGAACGCTCGTCATAGGTGAGCGCCGAGACGTCGTTGACCATGGCCGCGCCAGCGCCGAGAGCGGCCTCCATCACCGCTGCCTTGCGGGTGTCGATCGACACCGCGGTACCGCCGGCCGCGAGCCGGGCGACGGCAGGCAGCACCCGCTCGATCTCGTCCCTCTCCCAGACCGGCCTGGCGCCGGGGCGGGTTGATTCGCCGCCGACGTCGACGATCGCGGCGCCCGCTTCGGCCATGGCGAAGCCGGCCGGAACGGCCGCCTCCGCGCTCTCGAACCGGCCGCCGTCCGAGAAGCTGTCCGGAGTGACGTTGAGGATCCCCGCCACCTTTGGCTGGTCGAGGTGCACGACCCGCTCGCCCAGCCTCAGCGGAGCCCGCGGCGCCGTCAGACGCTGCCAGGCGCGCTCGGCCTCGGCACCGAGCCCGGGCAGGACCTCGGCGATTCGTTCGACCGGCACGAGCCGCCCGTCGACCTGCCGGTCGCCGTCCGTCGACACGTGCTCGACGGCCGAGAACCACAGCAATCCGCCGGCCAGGCGCGCGACCTTGCCGTCATGGCCGAAAGGCGCGTCGACGAATGCGGTGGGCCGCAGATAGTGGCGGAGGGTCATGCAAATCCGGCTAGCGCATAAATAACGCGACAGGAATCCCGAACCATGGAGACTATGGTGACGACCGCCTCTTGTCGAAGGTCAGCAGGGTAACTGAATCTCCGTGGTCCCGACCACCATGTGGGGCATGGCATCGGTCCGGACCCATCAGCGCTCAAAGGGGCTCCCGCGCGTCTCCCGTGGTCAAAGGCGTGCGGGCGTTGAGCGTGAAGGGACGGTCGTCACCGTCAATGTGCCTTTGTTTCGCGCTCGTGTCGAGTGGCAGAGTGCAACCCTTCGTCCAATTTCGTCTCAATCCAGGGTGAGCAGGTAACGCTGCCGAAGCACGTCGAGCGGCGCCAGCCCGTTCCCCTCCTCGAAATGCCAGAAAGCCCAGCCGTTGCAGGCGGGGGCCCCCTGCGCCAGGGCGCCGATCCGGTGGATCGAGCCGGTTTCGCCGTTCATCTCGATCGAGGCGTCGGCGCGGACCCGGGCCTGCCAGCGCCGCTTCGAATCGGTGAGTATCGTCCCGGGATGGATCATTCCGATCTCGACCAGGGTCCCGAACGGCACCTTCGGCTGCGTCCGTCTCGAAGCCATTGTCTTCATCGCGCTCTCGTCCAGCGCGAGGGTCGCGGCGATGCGCTCGCGGGCGATGCGGACATAGCGCTTCTCGCGCTCGATGCCGATCCAGTGCCGTCCCAGCCGCCGGGCGACGGCGCCGGTCGTGCCCGTGCCGAAGAAGGGATCGAGGACGAGGTCACCGGGATTGGTGCAGGCGAGCAGCACCCGGTAGAGCAGGCTCTCCGGCTTCTGCGTGGGATGGGCCTTGGCGCCGCCGTCCTTGACCCGCTCGCCGCCCGAACAGATCGGCAGCAGCCAGTCGGAGCGCATCTGCAGCTCGTCGTTCAGCGCCTTCATCGCCCGGTAGTTGAAGGTGTAGCGGCTGTCCTCGCTGCGCGACGCCCAGATCAGGGTCTCGTGGGCGTTGGTGAAGCGGGTGCCGCGGAAGTTCGGCATCGGGTTCGACTTGCGCCAGACGATGTCGTTGAGGATCCAGTAGCCGAGGTCCTGGAGCGCCGCCCCGACCCGGTAGATGTTGTGGTAGCTGCCGATCACCCACAAGGTGCCGTTCGGCTTCAGGATCCGCCGCGCCTCCTTCAGCCAGGCGCGGGTGAAATGGTCGTAATGGGCGAAAGTCTCGAACTTGTCCCAATCGTCGTCGACCGCATCGACCAGCCCGCCCTCGGGCCGGAACAGGTCGCCGCCGAGCTGGAGATTGTAGGGCGGATCGGCGAAGACCATGTCGACGCTGGCGGCGGGCAGCCGCGCCATGGCGGCGATGCAATCGTCCTCGAGAATCTGGTCGAGCGGCAGATCGGGGGATGGGGCGCCCGCGGCGGCGCTCGCCCCTCCCACCTTCAAGCGCACATAAGCCGTCATTCGACACCGCCCCCGGTTCGCAAAGATTGTCAGCCTGAGTCAGGCGGAGTCCGCGGTCAAGAACAAGGGTTTAGCGGATGAGGTTGAGAAACCGGTTAACGTGCCGGGAACGAAACGAGTCTCCGCTACTAATGGCGCCGTTCACCGCGAGGCGGACTCAACATACGGTGGTGTGGCCGAAAGGACTCAGCCGCGCCCAAAGCTCAGTGGGCTTCGATCTTGTAAACGTTGCCCGTGAACGTCGGCCCGTTGACATAATAGAGCTCGCCCTGCGAATCCTCGGCGAAGCTCTGGATGGCGGGCGGGCTGATTCCCGGCGGGTTCAGCTCGGCATGCTCGGTGCCGGTCAGCAGCCCGGCGCCCTGCACCAGCTGGCTCGCCGCCCAGCCGAAGATTCCCTGACGCCCGGCGCCGTACAGGTAAATGCCCCGCAACGACAGAACCGAGCCCCGGTAGACGTAGCCGCCGGTGGGAATTTGATTAGTGCCGACACGGATGACCCCGGCCAGGGCCCCAGGCGGCGGCGCGGGCCAGCCGTAATTGGCGCCCCGGTCCTGCGGACGCAGAAGGTTGATCTCGCCGTCGCCGCCGGCGGCATGATCGCCGAACAGCAGGTCGGCCCCGTTGAAGCTCGCGCCGCGAGGGTCGAAGAGACCCAAGGCATAGACTTCCCTGGCCCCGCCCAAATTCGGATTGTCCACGGGGATCGCATAGTCGCGCGCCGGATCGGCGGGGAAAGCGTCCTGGGAGACGTCGATGCGGAGGACCTTGCCGCGAAGGTCGTTGACATTCTGCGGAGCGGTCCGGTCGCCGTCTTCTCCGGTCAGAATGTAGAGCATCCCGTCCGGGCCGAAGATCAGCACGCCTCCGACGGCGCTGCCGGTGCGAACGATCGTCGGGATGCGCATGATCACGTCCGCGCTGGCCGGATCTCCGGTCGTCGCGGTGGCGCGCGTGTAGCGCCGTACCTCGATGACTCCGGCGGGATCGGTGACGGCGACGTAGAAGCGGCCGCTGGCGGCGTAATCCGGCGCGGGCGCGACTGAGAGCAGCCCGTATCCCGCCGTCAAATTGTCGAAAGTGCCGAGATTGCCCACCGTCATGAACAAGCTGCCCTTCCCGGTCCCCGACTGCGCCGTATCGACCAAGTAGATCCGTCCGAACCTCTCGGCGACGAGCAGATTGTTGCCGCCGGGGACGCCCGCGAGGTGGTAGGGCTCGTCATAGCCGGCGGCGATCAGGCGCGGCGCGGCGACGTCGGCGAGGTTGGTCACCGTGACGGTCAGGGCGAGCTGCGCCGTGAGCGAACCGTCGCTCGCGGTGAGGACGAGGTCGTAGACGTTGTTCGCGCCGGCGTCGCCAGGCGCTTCGAAGTCCGGCGGCGCGACGAAGCTCAGGGCGCCGCTGCCGGTGATCGTGAAACGGGCCGCGTCGGTGCCGCCGATCGCGAAGGTGACGGTGTTGCCGTCGGGGTCGGTCGCGGTCGCCTGGTAGACGGTCCCGGTGGCGTTCTCGGCCACCGTCGCGGTCCCCGCCGAGGTGATGGCCGGCGCGTGGTTGACCGGCGCGGGAGTCCCGCCGCCCCCGCCGCCGCCTCCGCAAGACGAAAGCAGGAGCCCACTCAGCGCCAGAAACGCCTTTGCTTTTCGCAGCATAGGAGACACGCTCCCGGAAGATCATTCGACCGCATCGGAGGGGAAATTACAATAGTCGATAATCGGTAAAACGCCGGCCGGGCGGGAGGTCAGAGGTCGATCAGTTGCTGCCACCCCACCGCCGCTGTCCCGTCGCGGATCGCGAGATAGTGCCGCACCGGCGCGAAGCTGCGGCGGTGGAGCGGCGTCGGGCCGAGCGCGTCGAGGCCGCGATAATGTTCAGGGGTGCCGTAGCCCTTGTTGGTTTCCCAGCCGTAGCCGGGATGGTCCTTCGCATGCTCGGACATGATCTTGTCGCGAGTCACCTTGGCGACGATCGAAGCCGCGGCGATCGAGCGGCATTTGGTGTCGCCCGCCACGATCGACACGGACGGCCGCTCCCATTTCGGGCAGCGATTGCCGTCGACGAGGACCATCGCCGGATCGAGGCCGAGCGCGTCGACCGCGCGGCTCATCGCCAGCATCCGTGCCCAGAAGATGTTGATCCGGTCGATCTCTTCGACCGTGGCGAGGCCCACTCCGACCCGGGCGACCTTGTAGAGCCTGGCGCAGATCGCCTCGCGGGTCGCGGCCGGCAGCGCTTTCGAATCGTCGATGCCGCGCGGGAATCTCTCGCGGTCGAGGATCACGGCGGCGGCGACCACCGGCCCGGCGAGCGGGGCGCAGCCGGCCTCGTCGACGCCCGCCAGGGGATCGGGATAGACTTTCTCGAGCTTGAAGCAGGGCCGCGCCATCGCGGCGCAGGCTAGAAGCGTCTGTAGCCAACCGCCAGTGGCGACGGGAGAAATTCTGTGGATTACCCCTCGTCATCCCGGCTTTCGCGGGAATGACGCTAATCGACCCGCCACGGCGGGAAGCGGCGGTAGCGGCCGGCGCGGTAGAGGCAGAGGCGGTTGCCGGCCGGGTCCTTGAGGTGCGCCTCGCGCCAGCCCCAGCTCTGGTCCTCCGGCCCGCTCTCGAACGCCACGCCCGCCGCGGTGAGTCGATCGACCCAGTCGTCGAGATCGTCGCTTTCGAGGTAGATGACGGCGTCCCCGGCCTTCCGCCCCTCCTCGACATGGACGGAGAAGGTCGCCCCGCCCGGGCATTCGAAGCGGGCGTAGCGGCCCGGCGAATCGACGATCTGCCGAAGCCCGAGCCGCGTGTAGAACGCCACCGACTCCTCATAATCCTCCGCCGGCAGAGTCACTTGGTTGAGGTTCATTCGCTTGACTGCGCCCAACCAGTCCGAGGCCTCGTCCGGCGCGAGGTCGTCCCAGCGGAAATCGGTGACGGCCTGATGGCCGATCGGGCCATTGCCCGCTCCGAAGCGGGGCGCCTCGAGGATGGCGATGCGGACGAACCGGACCGCCTGCTCGAACGCCTGCCGGATGGACAGCCCGGCCCCCAGGCCGCAGGCGAGCGCGCTCGCGAGGGTGCAGCCCGTGCCGTGCGTGTCGGTGGTGTCGAACCTCTTGCCGCGCAACTCCCGACGGCCTCCAGCGGGCGAGATGAGGGCATCGACGATCTCCGCTTCCCCGCCATGCCCGCCTTTGGCGAGGAGATGACAGCCATGGGCGAGAACCGCTTCCGTGCCGCCGAGCGCCTGGAGCTCAGGAATGTTCGGAGTCACCACGGAAGCGATCCGCATCAGCCGCTCGAAGGCAGCGACGGTCGAGGCGTCGGCGAGCTCGGAGCCGCTGGTCGCGACCATGACCGGATCGAACACGATCGGCACCGCAAGCGTCTCCAGCCGCTCCGCCACCGCGTCCGCCGTCTCCGCCGAGCCGATCATACCGATCTTCACGGCGTCGACGCCGATGTCGGACAGGACCGCATCGATCTGCGCGATTACCATCGGCGGCGGGACCAGCATCACGTCGGTAACGCCCAGGGTGTTCTGGGCGGTGATCGCGGTCACCGCCGTCGTCGCGAACCCGCCGAGCATCGTAATGGTCTTGATGTCGGCCTGGATCCCGGCGCCGCCGCCGCTGTCCGAGCCGGCGATGACGAGGATCCGCGGCGGCTTCGCGAGCTCGGTCACCGCGGCCCCTTGCGCACCGTCGAGGCGGGGAAGCGATCCAGCTTGTCGGCCGGGCGGATCGGACGAGGCTCGAAATTCCCTCCGCAATTGGGGCAGGTCCCACCGAGCGGCCCGTCTACACAGGCCGCGCAGAAGGTGCATTCGAACGTGCAGATGCGGGCCTCGAGGCTCTCCGGCGGCAGGTCCCGCCCGCAGCGCTCGCAATCGGGCCTTAGCTCGAGCACGGCGCTTTTACCGGGAGGGGCGCTACGAACGGACGGTGGGGCAACCCCGTCTCGTCACCCTGAACTTGTTTCAGGGTCCAGGGTGTCGCCCGCTTTGCCGCATCCGGACTGGAGGCTGAAACCAGTTCAGCATGACGCTTCGGGTCCAGCATCACGCCGCCTTCACCGCCTCGCAGATGCTGTCGACTACCTCCTCGACCATCGCCTCGTCCTCGCCCTCCGCCATCACGCGGATCAGGGGTTCGGTGCCGGACTTGCGGATGACGAGCCGGCCGACGCCCTCGAGCCTCTTTTCGGCCGCGGCAATGGCCGACTTGACGGCGGCGGCATCGAGCGGCGCGCCGCCGCCGAAGCGGACGTTCTTGAGCAATTGCGGAAGCGGATCGAACTGGTGGAGCAGCTCGCTCGCCGGACGCCCGTCCTCGACCAGGCAGGCGAGCACCTGCAGCGCCGCGATCAGGCCGTCGCCGGTGGTCGAATGGTCGGAGAGGATGATATGCCCGGACTGCTCGCCGCCGACGTTGAAGCCGCGCTCCCGCATCGCTTCGAGCACATAGCGGTCGCCGACCTGGGTGCGGACCAGCTCGAGGCCGTTGGTGGCCAGGAAGCGCTCGAGGCCGAGGTTCGACATCACCGTCGCGACGATTCCGTCCCCTTCGAGCAGTCCGCGCCGGGCGAAGAAGATCGCGATCAGCGCCATCAGCTGGTCGCCGTCGACGATCCGGCCCTTCTCGTCGACGATGATCAGCCGGTCGGCGTCGCCGTCCAGGGCGATGCCGAGATGCGCGCCCTCCTCGACCACCCGCGCCTGAAGGGCGGCCGGCGCGGTCGAGCCGCAGCCGTCGTTGATGTTGAGGCCGTTGGGGCTGACGCCCATCGCGACCACGTCGGCGCCGAGCTCCCACAGGGCCGAGGGAGCGACCTGATAGGCGGCCCCGTTGGCGCAATCGATCGCGATCCGCAGCCCGTCGAGGCGGAGCTGCTCGGGGAAGGCCGATTTGGCGAAATGGATGTAGCGGCCGCGGGCGTCCTCGACCCGGCGGGCGCGCATTTCCTGCGGGGCGACCATCGACACCGGGTGGTGATCGGAAAGGACACGCGGCTGTCCGGCTACATGATGGAGA
>JAXDPG010000320.1:0-3236 GCA_034668485.1 Sphingomonadales bacterium | reverse complement strand
GAATTGATCGCCAATGCCGGCCTGGCCGACAAGGCGGCCAAGGCCGGCGCCGCCGAGCGCGAGGACGGGCCGGAGCGGCTGGCGGGGCTCAAGCTGGTCGCCGGCATGGCGCGCGGCCAGGCGGTCTACCACCAGCCCCGGATCCTGATCGAGCATACCGTCGCCGAGGACGTCGAGGCGGAGCGCCACCGTGTCTAGTCCGCGTTCCGCAAGATGCGCGAGCAGATCGACGCGATGACCAACCAGGCCGAGTTCGGAACGGCCGGCGAGCATCAGGAGGTGCTCGAGACCTACAAGATGTTCGCCTATGACGAGGGCTGGTCGCGGCGGATCAACGAGGCGATCGACAGCGGCCTCACCGCCGAGGCGGCGATCGAGCGCGTTCGCCAGCGCATGCAGATGCGGATGCGCGAGATCGACGACAGCCTGCTCCAGGATCGGATGCACGACCTCGACGACCTGTCGAACCGGTTGCTGCGCATCGTCGCCGGCCAGCTCGGCACCGCCGCCCAGACGGGGCTGCCGCACGACGCCATCCTCATCGCCCGCAATCTGGGGCCGGCCGAGCTGCTCGAATATGACCGGCGGCGGCTGAAGGGGGTTGTGCTCGAAGAGGGTTCGCTGACCGCTCACGTCACCATCGTCGCGCGGGCGACGGGGATCCCGATGCTCGGACGGGTGCGCGACGTCCGCCAGGCGATCGGGGAAGGCGACGAGGTGCTGCTCGACGGCGACGAGGGGGTGGCGTTCATCCGACCTTCGGCCGCCGTCGAGGAAGCGTTCAAGGCCAAATTGCTGATCACCCAGAAGCGCCGCGCCGAGTTCGCGGCCTTGCGCGAGGTCCCGCCGGTGACCCGCGACGGAGTCCGGGTGACGGTGATGGTCAATGCGGGGCTGCGCGACGACGTCGCCGCGCTCGAGATGGTCGGGGCGGACGGCATCGGACTGTTCCGGACCGAATTCCAGTTCCTCGTCTCCGCCACCCTGCCGAGCCGGGAGAGCCAGCAAAAGCTCTACAAATCGGTGATCGACGCGGCCGGGGACAAGCCCGTCATCTTCCGGACCATCGACGTCGGCGGGGACAAGGCGCTGCCCTACCTCACCGTCGGCGATGGCGCGCACGAGGAGAATCCGGCGATGGGCTGGCGGGCGCTGCGCCTCGCCCTCGACCGCGACGGGCTGATGAAGGCGCAGGCGCGCGCCTTGCTCTGTGCCGCCGCCGGCCGCGAATTGAACGTGATGTTCCCGATGGTGTCCGAGCCCTGGGAATATGACGAGGCGCGGGCTCTGGTCGAGCAGCAGCGCGAATGGCTGGCCGGGCGCAAGAAGCTGCTGCCGACCAACATACGCTATGGCGCGATGCTGGAAGTCCCGGCCCTGGCCGAACAGCTCGACCTGCTGCTGCCGAAGGTCGACTTCCTGTCGATCGGCACCAACGATCTCACCCAGTTCCTGTTCGCCGCCGACCGCGCCCATCCCCAACTCGCCGAGCGCTACGATTGGCTGAGCCCGTCCATCCTGCGCTTCCTGAGGCGAATCGTGCGCGAGTGCGATGCCGCCGGAGTGCCGGTCGCAGTGTGCGGAGAGATGGGCGGGCGGACCCTGGAGGCGATGGCGCTGATCGGAATCGGCCTCACCCGTTTCTCGATCACGCCTGCCGCGGTCGGTCCGATCAAGGCGATGATCCGCTCGCTCGACCGCGGGGCGTTGCTGCCCAAAATGGAGGAATTGCTGGCGCGGCCGCCAGCGGATATGCGCGCGGCGCTCAAGGCCTGGGCGGACGGGCAGGGGGTGCAGGTCTAGCCCCGTCCTCCCGGCGAAAGCCGGGACCTTGGGACAAGAAGGCTCGGCGGTCTCCGCGAGATACCGGCTTTCGCCGGGATGAAGGGGAGGGGGCGCTGGATCGTGCCGCACTCCGGTTGACTTTGCTCCCGCTCCCCGTCTCTATGATTTGCTCCATATGGGAGGAAAAAAGGGCCAGATGGCGGAGATGGACCAGGACCAGCTGCAGGCCCAGTCGGTCGGCGAGCGGCTTCGCGTTGCCCGCGAAGCGAAGGGGCTGAGCCTCGACGACGTCGCCCGCCAGACCCGCATCCCGGTCCGCCATCTCGAGCATATCGAGCGCGGGGAATGGGACGCTCTGCCGGCCATCACCTACAGCGTCGGCTTCGCCAGAAGCTACGCCAACACGGTCGATCTCGACGGCGCCCAGATCGGCGCCGAAGTGCGCGAGCAGCTCGGCGGGGCCCGCCACGGCGGCACCGCGACCGCGCCCTATTACGAGCCGACCGATCCGGCCCGGGTGCCGCCGCGCTGGATCGCCATCGCGGCGGCGGTGATCGCGGTCCTGCTCGTCATCGGCTATCTCGTCTGGCGCAACAGCGCCGTCGGCGACGATTCCCCCGCCGACGTCGCCATCACCCAGAGCGAGGCGGGGCCCGAGGCCGCCAACGCGGCGGCGCCGCGTCCCGCCCAACCGGCCGCCGCCGCACCGGCATCGGCCACCGGACCGGTCGTGCTCACCGCCGCCGAGGACGTCTGGCTCAAGATCGACCAGGGCGGCGGCGGCGCTCCGCTCTTCATGGGCATTTTGAAGGCCGGGCAGAGCTACCAGGTGCCGGCCGGCGCGCAGGCGCCGCGGCTGCGCACCGCCCGCGCCAACGTGCTTCGGGTGAACGTCGGAGCGACCCGGATCCCGCCGCTCGGGCCGGCCGAGACGACCATCTCCAACGTCAGCCTCGCCCCCGCCGATCTGGTCGCCCGCGGCCAGGGCGCCGCGCCGCCCCCGGCACCGTAATTATTCGCTCTTCTACGCAACCGCCAAGCCGTTTAGGATGGGCGGAGGGACGCTAAAGGCGGGGGAATTGTCATGCGTTTTCATCTGGTTGGGATGATCCTTCTGGCGAGCGTCGCAGCTCCGGCCGCTGCCCAGCGGACCGAGACCCCGGAGCGGCGGATCGAGCGGCTCGAGCAGGAGCTTCGCGCCGTCCAGCGCAAGGTCTTCCCGGGCGGCGCGCAGGTGGCGCCGGAAATCGAGCCCCAGGCGGTCGCGGCCGGCCCGGCGGGGGTGCCGGCCTCCAGCGCGGTCGCCGACCTCACCGGCCGCGTCGATTCGCTCGAGGCGCAGCTGCGCGAGCTGACCGGGCAGGTCGAGCAGAACGGCAACCGCCTGCGCCAGATGGAGAATGCGATCGCCCAGCTTCGCGACAGCCTTGGCGGCCGCCTCGACGCGCTCG
>JAXDPG010000319.1:0-5085 GCA_034668485.1 Sphingomonadales bacterium | reverse complement strand
CGCTCGCGCAACGGGGCGAGGTTGCGCAGGCGCAGCTCGTTGCTGGCGATCCGCTCCCGCTGCAGCGCCACCTGCACGTCGATCGACCGCCCCGCCGCGGCGAGCTGAGCCATCTGATCCCGCAGCCGCGCCCGCTCGGCGCCGGCGCGCTCGGCTTCGACGCCGATATCCTCGCGGGCGATCCGCTCCTGCCGGCCGAAGGCGTCGAGCCGGGCCGACGCGGCCGCGGTGCCGCTGGGCAGGAGGGCGGTCGAGGCGATGCGCATCATCGGCGCGCCGCGCCGCACCTCGTCGCCCTGGCGGACCAGCACGGCGGTGACGATCCCCGGCTGCGGCGCCACCAGCCGCGACACGCCGGAGGCCGGCGTGACCGTCCCGCGCACCGTCGCGACGCTGTCGAAATCGGCGACGACGCCGAACAGGAGCAGCGGCGCCAAGGCGCCGCAGGCCAGCATCGCCAGCGCCCGCCAGCGCGGGACCGCGAAGGCGAGCGCGTCGCCGAACTCGGCCTGCTGCAGCGCCTGGGGACGAAAGAGCGGCGCCGGCGAGGGCGGCGGCAACCGCTCCCGGGCGTCTCCGGGCCCTGGCTCGTCGGCCTGGAAGCTTCGCCGATCGTCCTGGAGCATCGCCACCGCCCCGGGTCAGCCGTGGAGTTCCACGGCCACGTCGCGGCGGCGGTCCCGGTCCCGGACGCTCTTCCGCGACGCGGGTCCGTCGACCAAGAACGCCACCATCCCGTAGCGCCGGCCACGGGTCAGCAGAGTCACCTCGTGGAGCAGCGAGCTGGCGAAGACGATCGCGCCGCCCGTGGGCGCCCGATAGGTCTCGGTTCCGTACTCCGGGAAGCGCAGGTCGCCGCCCTCATAATCCTCCGCGTTGAGGTTGATCGAGAAAGAGAATTGCCGGTGCTGCAGGGGCGGCAAATTGTCGCGATGGGCCCGGAAGCGCCCGGCCTCGGCGGCGTCATAAGCCGTCACGATACAGGATTCGATCTCGCCCACCCGATAGCGGAACGCCCGAAGGACCTCGGGGGCGAGGCGCCGGCGGACCCGTTCCTCGACGCGCACCTTGAGGGCCGGGTCGAAGCTGGCGAGCTGCCGGGTGCTCCGGTAATTGCGGTTGACATAGGGGGCCGACGCGACGCCGCCGGCCTGGTCGACCACGTGGCCCTCGATCGTCTCGCCGTTGCGGTGCATGGCGATCAGCTCCGCGCACAGCTCGGGCTCGATCACCCGCGGCACGATCAGGACCGGCGCGTGGATCCGGGTCCCGGCATGATCGTCGACGCTCGGCAAATCGCTCACCCAGCGCATCACGTCCGCGGTCCGCGACAGCGGGGCCGTCTTGAGGACCCGAAGAGTAGGGTCGAGAACGAACCAGCCGCTCTCGTCCCACTGTCCGTCGAGCGACATTCCGCTTTCCCGGAACAGGTCGCCCTCCGGGTCGAGGAACCAGCGAATGCCCGGAAGCGAGTTCGCGGCGGACGCGATGAGCTGCGGATGCTTGAGGACTCCGAAGAAGCAGCAATGGTCGTCGTCGAACAGCGCCTCATGGTCCGCCAGCTGCGCCATCACCTCGCCTATCTCCACCGACGGCGCGCAAGCGGGTATGAAAGCCAGGACGATGTAGCGGCCCGGCATGTAATTCATCCTCAGGAACTGGCTGGGCGTCTGCCCCTGCAGGTGGGGAAACGGGTCTCCCGGCGACAATTGCATGGACCTTTCCTTCCCGAAATTGAGCTCGCTCCGTAAGCGCCCGGCCGATCCGAGCTTATCGACGGGCCTGGCACCCGGTGGAGAGCGTGCGGGCGCTGGGCGTAACTGAGCACGCAGCGTCCGCACGCTCCCCGGGGGCCGGCGCCTCAGCCGTTCGGGACGATCAAATCCCTGCGGCCGCCGGCGACGACGTCGAGGTCGCTCATGGTCAGTTCGCGAGGAGACGAGCGTACGAACACCTTGTGATGTCCGACGTCGGCGCCGGCGATCAATTCTTTCGGCTGCTTATCCATCTTTGTGACCTTTCCTGCTCTCAGTGCCGGTCCTACCTGGCCGACGCTTATTCATATCTCCGCTGTTCGGGCGCGTATTGAACGCCATGAACCTCCTTCGAGAAAGGATGCGTTCGAGGACGGGCTGGAAGCTTCGGGGGCGGTCCCGGGTATCGCCGCGGCGCCGGGTCAGCCTTGGGCGGGCGCGCGTTTGCTCAGGCGAGGAAGCGGATCTCGCGGCGGGACCGCAAGCGCCGGCCGATGCGAGGCGTCGGCAGGTCTCGCGCAGGGTGGGGAGCGTGCGGGCGCGCGGCGTGACTGCGCACGCAGGGTCCACACGCTCCCCGGGGGGCTGCGCCGTCAACCGTTCGGGACGATCATGGCCCGGCGGCCGCCGGCGACGACCTCGAGGTCGCCCATCGTCAGCTCGCGAGGCGACGAACGCACGAACACCTTGAGATGCCCGTCGTCGGTGCCGGCGATCAATTCTTTCGACTGCTTATCCATCTCTGTGACCTTTCTTGCTTTTCACGCTCGGCCCTACTTGGCCGATGCTTATTCATACCTTGCCTGATTAGGCGCGTATTGAACGCCATGAACCTTCTTCGAGAAAGCATGCTTTGAAGGGAGCGCGTCGGCTGGAAGCTTTGTGGGTATTCCCCGGGGTTTCGCCAGCGCCTGGGGCGCGCGTCCGCTCAGGGACGAAGCGGAACTCCCGGCGTCAATGGCATCGGGTCTTGGGGGGCTTGAACGTTGGCCGGCCAGCCTATCGGGTTACCAGACGCCTGGGACCCGCTGGAGAGCGTGCGGGCATTCGGACTCGACTTGGCCCATAGGGACCGAACGCTCCCCGACGGTCGGCATATCAGCCGTCCGGATCGATCGTGCCCCTGCGACCGCCGGCGACAACCTCGAGATCGTCCATCGTCAGCTCGCGGGGATTCGAACGGACGAACACGGTCAGATGACCGTCCTCGGTGCTCGCGATCAATTCTTTCGAACGATTATTCATCTCCTGTCCTTTCCTGGTCTCGACGGCCGGTCGATCATTGCCGGCGCCTGTTCATATCCCGCCGGATCGCGCCGAGTATTGAACGCAGTGAACCTCCGCCGAGGAAGAGGCTCCGCGCCAGGCCGCCCGCACCGGCACAGCGCGGCGCCGGAAAAAATTTCATCCGTTTCCGGCGATAAAATTTCTTCCCGAAAACCTAAACTCGAGGGGATTTCCGCCGATCAGTCCCGAGAAAATCGAGCATAACCAAAGGGGACTGAGTATATGGTTGCCATCTTCACGGGTGCCGGGACCGGATTCGAGCGGAGCTCCGCTTCGGTGCTGGGGAGCCAGGGCAGGCTCGGCGACGCGAAGATGGGACGGGGCGGCGATTCAGTCTCCGTCAATGCCGCCACCGGCAATTTGCTGATCAGCCAGCGCGACGAATTCCTGATCGGCCGCGGTCCCGACTCGGCGATCGTGCGCAACTACAACAGCCTCGGCGACCTGTCCGACGACAATGGCGACAATTGGCGGCAGGGCACCGACCGCCGCGTTTACGGCCTCACCGGCACGCTCAACGCCGCGGGAAGCACGGTCCGCCGGGTCTCCGCTGACGGATCCGACATTCTCTACACCTGGGACGCGGCCAAGGCGGCCTACGTCTCAGCCGACGGCGACGGCGCCTACGACCAGCTCACCTCGTCAGCGGGGGTATGGACCTGGACCGACGGCAACAGCCAGCTCCGCGAGACCTACGCCGCCTACGGGGCGATCTGGCGGATCAGCCAGCAGTTCGACACCGACGGCAATAGCCTCACCTTCACCTATAGCGGCGCCAATCTCACCCAGGTCGCCACCGCCGACGGGGGCACGATCACCTACGAATGGTCCGGCAACCGCATCACCCGCATCGTCACCAGCAGCCAAGGCGCGAGCCTCGCGCGCACTTATTATTCCTACGACACCCTCGGACGCCTGAACGGCGTCACCCTCGATCTCAGCCCGAACGACTTCACCGTCGGCAGCGGCGCCACCTACTCCACCTCCTATACCTATGACGGCACGTCGCTGCGGGTGGCGTCGATCTCGCAGACCGACGGCTCCCGGATCGACATCGCCTATGACGGCTCAAACCGAGTCACCGCTCTCACCGAGACCGTGGCCTCCGGAGTGACCCGCACCACCACCCTCACCTATGGAGCGGGCTATACCAACGTCACCGATCCGACCGGCCAGGTGACCCGGCTCGATTATTCGCCGACGCAGCAGCTGACGAAGATCACTACCCCTCCCGCGCAGCCCGGCGTCGCGGCGCAGGTCGTTCAGTTCGCCTACAATGCCCAGGGCGACCTGATTTCGGTCACCGATCCCGCCGGCAATGCCACCGCCTATACCTACGACGCGTCGGGAAACGTCCTCACCGAGACCGACCGGCTCGGCAACGTCGTCACCCGCACTTACGGCTCGAAGAACGAGCTGCTGACCGAGACCCGGTCGGGCTCGGACACCGCCGCCGCCGCCGCCGCCCATACCACACGCTTTGTCTATGACGGCGAAAACCACCTGCGGTACGTGGTCAGCGCCGAAGGGACGGTGACGGAGTATCGCTACGACCGCTACGGGCTTGAGATATCGAAGCTCGAATATCCCGAAGCCGCCTACAACCTGTCCGGCCTCGGCAGCGGCACGCCGATCGCGGAAGCGGCCCTGGACAGCTGGGTATCCGCGCTTCCGGACCGCAGCTCGGTCAAGCGCACCAACACCTATTACGACGTCCGCGGCGCCGTCAGCAGCGTCGTCACCTACAGCTCCGCGACCAAATATGGCGAAGGCGCCGACTCGCCGCAGGTCATCTCGCCGGGCGCCAATACGACCGTGTCGGCCACGTCGGACGGCTACCTCCGGATCACCAAGACCAGCGGTAGCGCCGGCGATTGGGACGCCGACGCCCATTCCCCGATCAAGGCGGAAGGCGATTTCGTCCTTCGCCTCCGCACCGTTCAGAACAACAAGCACATCGTCGCCGGGCTCTCCACCGCGCCGGGTGCCAACGCCTCCTATACCAATCAGGAATACGGCCTCTATTTCACCGACGGCGGCACCG
>JAXDPG010000318.1:0-6189 GCA_034668485.1 Sphingomonadales bacterium | reverse complement strand
GCTCGGCGGACCTCATCCTCAACAAGCGCGAGATCGAGACGGTGATCACCGTCGACGACGGCGAGATCGTCGGCATTGGCGGCCTCCTCGACGACAATGAGCGGCGGACGATCGAGGCGATCCCGTTCCTCGGCGACCTGCCTGTGGTCGGGAACCTGTTCCGCTCGAAGAGCCGCAGCCGCGCCAAGACCAATCTGATGGTCTTCATCCGCCCGACCATCTTGCGCTCGGCCGAGGACGCGCGCTCGATGACGGAGCGCCGCTACGGCTACATACGCGGCATGCAATATCGCCAGAATCCCGACGAGGAGCCGTCGATCGACGAGCTCGTCCGCGAATATATGGGCATGGTCCCGCCCGATCCGGCGCCCGCCCCGCCGCCGCCGCTCGACCCCGCCACCTACGCGCCGCTGGCCCGGCCCGGCGACCAGGTGGTGACCCCACCCGCCGCGCCGCCGCCGGGCACGCCGCAATGAGCGGCGAGGCCGCGTCGAACCTGCCCTACCTGTTCGCCAAGCGGAATGGCGTGGCCCTGGTCGGCGAGGCCAACGGTGAGGCGCGGGTGGCCCTTCGCCAGGGCGCCGATCCGCGGGCGCTGATCGAGGCGCGCCGGGTTCTTGGGCGGCCGCTGGCCGTCGAGGCCGCCACGCCCGAGGCCTTCGACAAATTGCTCTCCGAGCGCTACGCGATGGACGAGCAGGCGGCCGCCGACGCGGCCGGATCGCTCGGCCTCGGCGACGAATTGAGCCATCTCGCCAGCGACCTGCCGACGGCGGAGGACCTGCTCGACAGCGCCGACGACGCGCCCGCCATCCGGCTGATCAACGGCATCATCGCCGACGCCGCCCGGCAGGGCGTTTCCGACATCCATATCGAACCCTATGAGTCCGGGCTGGTGTTCCGGATGCGGATCGACGGGGTGCTTCGCGAGACCCTGCGCATGCCGGCCCATGTCGCTCCGGTGGTGGTCAGCCGGATCAAGGTCATGGCCCGGCTCGACATCGCCGAGCGCCGGGTGCCGCAGGACGGACGGATCGGGCTGACCCTGGGCGGCAAGCTGCTCGACGTGCGAGTCTCGACCCTGCCGAGCCGGGCCGGCGAGCGGGTTGTGCTCAGGATCCTCGACAAGGAGAATGCCGGCATCGACCTCGATTCGCTCGGCATGCCGCCGGCGGTGCACAAATTGCTTCGCGATGCGCTCGCCGAGCCCAACGGCATCGTCCTCGTCACGGGCCCGACCGGCTCCGGCAAGACCACCAGCCTCTATGCCGGCTTGAGGCTGCTCAACGACGGCAGCCGCAACATCCTCACCGTCGAGGATCCGATCGAATATGCCATCGACGGAGTCGGCCAGACGCAGGTCAACCCGAAGGTGGGCCTCAGCTTCGCCGCCGGGCTGCGCGCGATCCTCAGGCAGGATCCGGATGTGGTGATGGTCGGCGAGATACGCGACCGCGAGACGGCCGAGATCGCCGTCCAGGCGTCGCTGACCGGCCACCTCGTCCTCTCGACCGTCCACACCAACGACGCCGTCGGAGCGATCACCCGGATGCGGGACATGAAGGTCGAGCCCTTCCTGCTCGCCTCCACGCTGAGGGCGGTGATCGCCCAGCGGCTGGTCCGGCGGCTCTGCCCGGCCTGCCGCGCCCCGGTGGCGGCCGACCCGGCGACGGCGGCGACGGTCGGAGTCCCCGTCGGCACGATCGTCCATGAGCCGCGCGGCTGCGCCGAATGCGGAAACAGCGGATACAAGGGCCGCACCGGCGTCTTCGAGGCGGTGCGCGTCGACGACAATGTCCGGCGGCTGATCAATGCCGGTGGCGACGAATCCGCGATCTCCGCCCACGCCTTCCGCAGCGCGTCCAACCTCGCGGCCGCGGCGCGCGAGCTGGTGCGCGACGGAATCACCAGCGTCGGCGAGGCGGTGCGCATCTCCCGGCGCGAGACCGAGGATGTCTGAATATGCCTATCTCGTGCTGGATCGGGCCGGGCGCGAGCGGCGCGGCTCGCTTCGCGCCGAGAGCCAGGACGAAGCGCGCGAGAAACTAAGCGCGCGCGGGCTGTTCGTGGTCAGGATGGAAAGCGCCGGCGGAGAGGCCGCGCCGGCCCTGCTGTCGCGCCAGCTCTTCGTCCGCAAGAAGCTCAATGCGCGCCAGCTCACCGTCTTCACCCGGCAGCTGTCCACCCTGGCGCAGGTCAGCCCGCTCGAGGAGGCGCTGAGGACGATCGCCCGGCAGACCGAGAAGGACCAGATCCGCGACGTCCTGCTCTCGGTCCACGGCTCCGTGCTGGAGGGGCGGCGCCTTTCGGAAGCGATGGCGCGCGAGCCGGCCAGCTTCCCGCCGCTCTACCGCGGCATGGTCGCCGCGGGCGAGGGCTCGGGGACTTTGCCCGCGATCCTCGAGCGTCTCGCCGGCTTGCTGGAGCGCCAGGCGCAGGTGCGGAGCAAGGTGATGAGCGCCATCGCCTATCCCGCCGTGCTCGCGATCGTCGCGGCCTTCGTCGTCTTCGCGCTGATGGTGTTCGTGGTGCCGCGGGTGGTCGAGCAGTTCGAGGACATCGGCCAGCAACTGCCGTTCCTGACCCGGGCGGTGATCGGGACCTCGCACCTGCTCGCAGCCTGGTGGTGGGCGATCCTGCTCAGCCTGGTCGCGATCGGCTTCCTGGCCGGCCGCGCGCTTCGCGACGAGGGGGTGAGGCTCCGCTTCGACCGGGCTTTGCTGAGGGTGCCGGTGATCGGCCGCCTGATGCGCGACCTGCATGCGGCGCGGATGGCGCGGACCCTCTCGACGATGGTGGCGAGCCGGCTGCCTCTGCTCGAAGGGCTGAAGCTGACCACCGAGACCGTCCATAACCGGGCGCTTCGGGCGGCCACCGCCCAGATCGCCGAGGCGGTGCGCACCGGCGGCAGCCTGTCGGGCGCGCTGAAGCGCTCCGGCATCTTCCCGCCTTTGCTCGTCTACCTCGCCGCCAGCGGCGAGGCGAGCGGTCGGCTCGATCTCATGCTCGAGCGCGCCGCCGACTATCTGGAGCGCGAGTTCGACAGCTTCACCACCACCGCGCTCGCCTTGCTCGAACCGGCGATCATCGTCCTGATGGGCGCTCTGGTCGCGGTGATCGTGCTTTCGATTCTGCTGCCGATCCTGCAGCTCGACACATTGGCCGGAGGAATGGGATGAAAATGCACCGTCATCCCGGCGAAAGCCGGGATCTCGTGGAGACTGGCCTCGGCGTCCTTCCGGGCCGAGGTCCTGGCTCACGCCGGGATGACGAGAGCGGTTTCACCCTCGTGGAGTTGATGGTCGTCATCGTCATCATCGGCCTGCTCGCCACGATCGTCATCATCAACGTGCTGCCGGCGACCGACAAGGCGGCGACGGTCAAGGCGAAGGCGGACGTCGCCACGCTCGAACAGGGGGTCGAGATGTACCGCCTCAACAAGATGCGTTACCCGAGCGCCTCGGAAGGCCTGCAGGCGGTGTCGGCGGAAGGCTATGTCAAGCGGCTGCCCAAGGATCCGTGGGGCCATCCCTATCTCTATGCCGCGCCGGGCCGCGACGGCCGAGCGTTCGACATCTACAGCTACGGGGCCGACGGCCGCGAAGGGGGCGAAGGCAAGGATGCGGATATCGGCAATTGGGACAGCTGACGGCCAGGGACGGATCGCGATGAGCAACTCCCGGGATGACGCAGGCTTCACCCTGATCGAATTGATGGTCGTGCTCGTCATCGTCGGCCTCGTCTCCGCCGCGGTTGTGCTGGCCTTGCCCGACCCGCACGGCGCGCTGCGTGGGGAGGCGCTGCGGCTCGCCGCCCGAGCGGACGCCGCGCGCGAGCGGGCGATGATGGACAACCGCCCGGTCGCGCTGGTGGTCAAGGAAGGCGGCTATGCCTTCGAGTGGCGCACCGAGGGCGAATGGCGCCCGATCGGCGTCCGGCCCTTCGTGCCCCAGGACTGGAGCGCTGGGACTCGAGTCGCCCTGGAGGGCGGAGAATCGCGAATCGTCTTCGATTCGACCGGCTTCGCAGAGCCGTCGCGGCTTCGCCTGGTGCGCGGCCGCGAACAGGCGGTGGTGGAGGTGTCGGACGGGGGGCGGATCCATGTCCTGCCGTAGAATTCCTCACCGGAACGACGGCTTCACGCTGATCGAGATGCTGGTCGCGCTCGCCGTGTTCAGCCTGGCTGCCTTGGCCTTGCTTCGCCTCGAGGGGGCCACGGTCTCGACCACCGCTCTGCTCCAGGAGCAGGCGCTCGCCCAGATCGTCGCGCGCAACCTCGCGGTCGAAACCCTCACCGATCCACAGCCCCCGGCTTTCGGTGCGACCCGCGGCGAGGCGGTCAATGCCGGGCGCAAATGGCGCTGGGTGCGGATCGTCGGCCGCTCGCCGGAGCCGCGCATCCAGCAGATCCGAATCCAGGTACGCAGCGACCGCGGCCCCGAAGCGGCCAACCTGACCCTGTTTCGCCGGGGGCGGCGATGAGGGGGATTGGCCGGTATGAGGAGCACGGCTTCACGCTCGTCGAGCTGCTCGTTTCCCTCTTCATCTTCGGAATGCTCTCGGCCGCCGGCGTCGCCTTGTTGTCGTTCAGCGTTCGGGCGCAGGAAGCGGCCGACGCGAGGCTTGGGGATCTCGCCGATTTCCGGCGCGCGGGCGCCCTCCTCGCCGGCGATCTCGCCCAGGCTGCGCCGCGGCTGGCGCGGGACGAGACGGGAAGGGCGCGCCCGGCCTTCCAGGGCTATGGCGGCGAGCAGGGGGGCGTGGTGCTCGCCTTCGTCCGGCGGGGCTGGGAAAATCTCGACGATGCGCCGCGCGCTTCGCTGCAGAGGGTCGAATACAGCCTCGTCGAAGACCGGCTCGAGCGCCGTGTCTATCCGCGGCTCGACGGGGCTTCGCCGCTGCCCGCGGCGACAATGGTCGACGGCGTTCGGCGCATTCGGCTGCGCTATCGCGACCGCGAGGGGGCCTGGCGGGAGCGGTGGGATCCGACCAAGGCGACGGAGCTGCCTCGAGCGGTGGAGCTGGTGATGGACGCGCGAGGCAGCGGCGCCACCCGCGAGCTGTTCCAGACGGGACCGATGGAATGATCCGGCCCGTTCCAGCCTCGGAACGCGGCGCGGCCTTGCTCGCAGTGCTGGTGCTCGTCGTCGTCATGGCGGCGATCGCGGCGGGCGCGTTCGAGCGCCTGCGCCTGTCCACCGCCATGGCGATGAACGGCGCCGCGCTCGACCAGGCCCGCGGCTACGCGCTCGGCGTCGAGAGCCTTCTGGCGTTGAGGATCGACGACCTCGCCAACGAGGATTCCGAGGCGACGACGCTGGCGGGCGGCTGGAACGGCGCCGCCCGCCGGATCCCGCTGCCGGGCGAGGGGCTCGCCGTCGGCACCATCCGCGACGGCGGCAATTGCTTCAACCTCAACAGCCTCGTCCAGGGCGACGCCACCACCAGCCTGGTCCAGCGGCCGGCGGCGATCGAGCAATTCGTCGCGCTGATGCTGGTGCTCGGAGTGCCGGAGCCCGCGGCCCGTCGGGTCGCCGCCGGCGCGGCCGACTGGATCGACAGCGATGCGGAGACCGGCCCGCAGGGGGCCGAGGATTCGGCCTATGCGGCGGGCGACCCCGTCTACCGAACCGGCAACACCTTGATGGCGGACCCGAGCGAGCTTCGCGCCGTCGCCGGGGTCACGCCCGAAATCTACCGCCAGCTGAGACCCTATCTATGCTCTCTGCCGGCCGCCGATATGTCTCCGATCAACGTCAACACTCTGCTTCCGGGCGACGCGCCGCTGCTTGCGATGTTCGCGCCGGGCAAGACGCGCGTCGACCGGGTGCGCGGGCTGATCGGCGCGCGGCCGCCGGCGGGGTGGCGCACGTCGTACGATTTCTGGCGCAGCGCGCAGGTGGCCGGGCTAGAGACGAACGCCGATCCCATGTCCCAGCTCCAGCTCAAGACCTATTGGTTCACGATCGACCTCGATATCGCCTTCGAAGGCGCGGAGATGGAGGAATGGGCGCTGGTCGACGCCCGGCTCAATCCCGCCCGGGTGGTGGCCCGGCGCTGGGGCGGCGGCGAATGAGGGAGGCGCTGCTCCTCTTCCTCGGCCGCGGCGGCGGCGTCGACGGCTGGATGCGGATCGCGGACGGCAGGGTCGCGGCGCGCGGCTCCGGAACCGAAGGCAGCGAGGTGCAT
>JAXDPG010000317.1:0-3925 GCA_034668485.1 Sphingomonadales bacterium | reverse complement strand
ATGCGGCGATCACCTATCTCGACGAGGTCCACGCCGTCGGCATGTACGGCCCGCGCGGCGGCGGCATTTCCGAGCGCGACGACGTCGCCCGCCGGATCACCGTCATCGAAGGCACGCTCGGCAAGGCGTTCGGAGTGATGGGCGGCTATATCGCGGCCGACAGGAACATCGTCGACGTGGTCAGGAGCTACGCTCCGGGCTTCATCTTCACCACCTCCTTGTCGCCGGTGCTCGTCGCCGGCGCCCTGGCGAGCGTCAGGCACCTCAAGGCCTCTACCGCGGAGCGCGAGGCGCAGCAGGTCAATGCCGCCAGGCTCAAGGCGATCTTCGAGGAAGCGCGGCTTCCGGCCATGCCTTCGACGACCCACATCGTACCCTTGATGGTCGGCGATCCGGTCAAGGCGAAGAGGATCAGCGACATCCTGCTCGCCGAATACGGGGTCTATGTGCAGCCGATAAACTATCCGACCGTGCCGCGGGGCACCGAGCGGCTGCGCTTCACCCCCGGGCCGAATCACGACGAAGCGATGATGCGCGATCTCGCCAAGGCGCTGGTCGAGATCTGGGACCGGCTGGAGATGCGGGCCGCGGCGTGACGGGCGGCGTCGGGAGGAAGCGCAATGTTCAAGACCACCAGCTACGGCGGGGGCGGCGGCGCGCCGTGGGACGACGCCCAGACCTTCGGCGCCACTCCGCCCGCGGCCTTCCGGCGGATCGCCGTCCGCTCGGGTGACATGGTCGACCAGCTCGAAACCGCCTACGCGCTTCAGAACGGCATCGTTTCGACCCTCGCCCATGGCGGCGCCGGCGGCGGCGCGAGCTCGTTCGATTTCGTGCCCAACGAGATATTGATCGGAATCCAGGGCCGCAGCGGCACCCTCGTCGACCAGATCAGCTTCCTCACCGCCGTCGTCTACGGCGGCGGCGACCCGCCCTTCCTGCAGACCCGGGGTCCCTATGGCGGCGGAGGCGGCGCCCCGTTCACCATCTGGGGCGAGATCGCCGGCTTCTACGGGCGCAGCGGCACCCTCATCGACCAGATCGGCTGCTATCTCAGCACGGCCATCGCCGGCCCGTTCGGCGGCGGCGGCGGCGCGCCCTTCCAGGATCCCGGGCCGGTCCCGGAGCTCAGCCGAATCCTCACCATCTCGGTCCGGCACGGGACCTTTATCGACGCCATCGCCACCACCTATATGCTGCCCGACGGCTCGCAGCAGACCTTCAGCCATGGCGGCGGCGGCGGCACCGAAGACGTCATCCACTTCAATGCGGGCGAGCGGATCATCGCTGTCGTCGGCCGGTCGGGCGACCTGCTCGACAATATCGCCTTCCTGACCGAGGACCCGCAGGGCGTGCGGCGCACCTACGGCCCCTATGGCGGACCGGGCGGCGCCCAGTTCATCGTCAATGCGGACGTCAACGGCTTCTTCGGCCGCAGCGGCACCCTGATCGATCAACTCGGCTTCTTCGTCAGCTGAGGCGTCCCCCGTCGCCCTGAACTTGTTTCAGGGTTCAGCCTCGACCGTTCGGGAGCGGGAAACTGGACCCTGAAACGAGTTCAGGGTGACGAGAGGGGCCAAACTCTGGTGGCAATGGGACTGTCCATCCACTAGACGATGTAGCTCAACCGCCTCGAACGGAGTCCTGCGTGGCCGGGCGCATCGCCATCGTATCCGATCATGCCGCTTTCGAGATGAAGGCCGCGCTCGCCGCGTATCTGCGCGAGGCCGGCCATTCGGTCACCGACCTCGGCCCCGACGGGGTCGAGTCGGTCGATTATCCCGATTACGGCTACAAGCTTGCCGAGGAGATCGCCGCCGGCCGCGCCGACCGCGGCGTCGCTTTGTGCGGCTCCGGCATCGGCATCTCGATCGCCGCCAACCGCCATCCCGCCTGCCGCTGCGCGCTCGTCTCGGAGCCGCTCTCGGCGCGCCTCGCCCGCGAGCATAATGACGCGAACGTCATCGCCATGGGCGGCCGCCTGCTCGGCATCGAGATGGCCAAGGCCTGCCTCGACGCCTTCCTGTCGACTCCATTCGGCGGCGGCCGTCACGAACGGCGGGTCGAAAAGCTCAGTCGTCCACATTTCGCCAGGGAAAACGCATGAGCAGCCGTCCCGCCTTTGATTTCCCGGACGTCAGGTCGCAAGGCTTCTTCAGCGAACGCCTGGTCGCCGCCGATCCGGCTGTCGCCGAGGCGATCGCCGCCGAGCTCGATCGCCAGCAGAACCAGATCGAGCTGATCGCGTCCGAGAACATCGTCTCGCGCGCCGTGCTCGAGGCGCAAGGTTCGGTGCTGACCAACAAATATGCCGAGGGCTATCCGGGCCGCCGCTATTATCAAGGCTGCGCTCCGTCCGACGCGGTGGAGACCCTGGCGATCGAGCGGGCCAAGCAATTGTTCGGCTGCGGCTTCGCCAACGTCCAGCCGCACAGCGGGGCGCTGGCGAACGGCGCCGTGATGCTGGCTCTCGCCAAGCCTGGCGACACCATTCTCGGCATGTCCCTGGACGCCGGCGGGCACCTCACCCATGGCGCCAAGCCGGCTCTGTCGGGCAAATGGTTCAACGCGGTCCAATATGGAGTGCGCCGCGACGACGACTGCATCGATTTCGACCAGGTCCAGGCACTCGCGAAGGAGCATAAGCCGCGGCTGATCATCGCCGGCGGCTCGGCCTATCCCCGCCATATCGACTTCGCCCGTTTCCGCGCCATCGCCGACGAGGTCGAGGCGATCTTCATGTGCGACATGGCCCATTTCGCCGGCCTCGTCGCCGCGGGCGAGCACCCGACCCCGTTCGGCCACGCCCATGTCGTCACCACCACCACCCACAAGACCCTGCGCGGCCCGCGCGGCGGCATGGTGCTGACCGACGACGAGGCGATCGCCAGGAAGATCAACTCCGCCGTCTTCCCGGGCCTTCAGGGCGGGCCGCTGATGCACGTGATCGCCGCCAAGGCGGTGGCGTTCGGCGAGGCGCTGCAGCCCGAGTTCAAGAGCTACGCGCGGGCCGTCATCGCCAACGCCAAGGCGCTTGCCGGCCGGCTCAAGGAGCGCGGCGCCGATCTCGTCTCGGGCGGCACCGACACCCATCTCGCCCTCGTCGACCTGAGGCCGCTCGGAGTGACCGGCAAGGATGCCGACGAGGCTCTGGAGCGCGCCTCGATCACCTGCAACAAGAACGGCATACCGTTCGATCCGCTGCCGCCGGTCAAGACCAGCGGCATCCGCGTCGGCTCTCCGGCCGGCACCACCCGCGGCTTCGGAATCGCCGAGTTCCGCGACATCGCCGACATGGTCGCCGACGTTCTCGAAGGGCTGCGCGACAAAGGCGAGAATGGCGATCCGGCCGTCGAGGCGGAGGTCCGCCGCCGGGTGCGCGAGCTCTGCGCGCGCTTTCCGATCTACCAGGAGCAATAGTTGCGCTGCCCCTTCTGCTCCCACGAGAACAGCCAGGTTAAGGACAGCCGCCCGACCGAGGACGGCGCCTCGATCCGGCGGCGCCGCCAATGCGAGGAGTGCAGCGCCCGCTTCACCACCTTCGAACGGGTCCAGCTGCGCGACCTGACGGTGGTCAAGGCCGGCAACCGGCGCGAGCCGTTCGACCGCACCAAGCTCGAGCGCTCGATCGCCATCGCCTGCCGCAAGCGGCCGGTCCCGCCCGAGCGGCTCGACCGCCTGGTCTCCTCGCTCCAGCGCCAGATCGAGACCAGCGGCGACAGCGAGATCGCCTCGACCCGGATCGGCGAGCTGGTCATGGACGGCCTGAAAGCGCTCGACCCGGTCGCCTACATACGCTTCGCCAGCGTCTACAAGGTCTTCCGCGAGGCGAAGGATTTCGAGGAATTCGCGGGATCGGTGGGCGAAGCGGGCGGCGCGTGAGCGCAGCTCCCGCCATCGTCCTCGTCCGCCCGCAGCTCGGCGA
>JAXDPG010000316.1:0-3267 GCA_034668485.1 Sphingomonadales bacterium | reverse complement strand
AGGTGGGCTCGATCACCAAGCTGTTCACCTCGGTCCTGGTTCTGCAGCTCTACGATGAAGGCAAGCTCGACCTGGAAGCCGCGGCGGAGACCTATCTGCCCGAGCTCCGCGGGGTTCCCGCGGGCCGGGTCAGCGTCCACCAACTGCTCAACCACACGTCCGGCCTCGCGCAATGGGACGATGTCGCAAGCTACCAGGAGGCTTTCGCCAAAGGCGTCGAGCGCTACCAGCGCCCGCTTTCCCCCTCGGAGCTGGTGAAGCTCTGCTGCCTCGGCCCGCTCGCCCACCCCGCTGGCGCGCGCTTCGACTACAACAACGCCGATTATTTCGTCCTCGGCCGCATCGTCGAGCGGCTCGGCGGCCGCAGCTACGAAGAGGCATTGGCGGAGCGCATCCTGCGTCCGCTCGGGATGAAGAGCAGCGGCCTGCTCCACTGGGATTCGATCGTGCCGCGGCTAGCGCCGACCTATTTTTATCGCGACGATACACACCTCCTCGTCAACGACATGCCGGTCTATTATGAAAATTGGTGGGCGGCCGCCGGTATGTATTCGTCCGCCGACGATCTTCGCCGGTTCGCCGACGCTCTCTTCGGCGGCAGGTTGCTCAAGCCGGCGACGCTCGAGCGGATGCTCCGGCCGGGCCTCGACGATTATGGCTACGGCCTGTGGAGCTACAGGGTGGTTCGAGGGGGCCACAGCCATCGGGTGGCGAAGCGGCCGGGCAGGATCATGGGGGCCAACGCCGTCCTCTACCGCCTCCTCGACCGCCCGGCGACGATCGTCCTCGTCGCCAACAGCAACCGGACGGACCTCGACATCCTTGCCCAGCACATCGCCGACCTGCTGATGCGATAGGAGGCCTGATGGAACAAAAAGAAAACACTTTCCTGTCGCCTTGATTTGAGCGATAGAATCGGGATGGACGAATCGCTTCGCCTCCCGCCCCGACTGGCCGCGATCCTCGAGGATCTGCCGCTGGAGGAGCTCGTCTTCACGCCCGTGCCCGTAAAGCCGCGCCGCGACGGCTGGAGCCCGGCGCGACAGCTGGCCTTCATCCTCCGGCTGGCGCTGCTGGGCGGCGTCGCCTCGGCGGCCAAAGCGGTGGGGATGAGCCGGGAGAGCGCCTACCGTCTGCGCGAGCATCCCGCCGCCGCCGGCTTCGCCGCCGCCTGGGACAAGGCGCAAGGCTGGGGCCGCGGCCGCGCCGCCGATCTCGCCGCCGACCGCGCCGTCAACGGCGAGAAACGCGATGTCTTTTATCGCGGCCGCAAGGTCGGCGAATATGTCCGGCACGACAACCGCCTGCTGATCGCGGCGCTCAACCGGCTGCCGCCGCCGGCCGCGGCCGATCCGGACCCCGCTGGAACGCTGCGCCGCCTGCTCGACGAGATCGATCCCGGCGGCGCAGAGCCCCCACGGGAATCAAACGATTTTCCTCCGCGATTCGCGTGATTTTCGTGAACTTTGGCCGAAACTTCCGGAACCGGAGGAAGGCCGTCGGCAAGTTGTTCCAGAGCGCCGCCGGCGCCGCCTCCGCCTCGACGACGTCGCCCGCCTCACCGTCTCGATCGCCAAAGTGCGCCCGTTCATCGAGGCGGACGGCTGGCGGCCGGCTCTGCTGACCGAAAGCCCGGCGCTGGCGGCGAAGCTCCGGCCCGAGCGTCCACTGGAGCTGTTCGCAAGCTGAGAGACGGCTGGACGAAAGCCGATCATTCCCGCCATCAGAGGGAGAGGAGCGAAGGGGGGAAGAATGGAAGCTGAATATCGGGACCCGCGGGGGCTGGGGCGGACGGCCGTCCTGTGGCTCCGGATATGGCTCGCCGCGCAGATCTCGTTCGGGCTGGCGAGCGTCTACGAGTTCGCGACCCTCTCCGGCTTGCCGGGAGATACGCCGATGACGATCTCGACCTCGCCGCCTGAGGCCGAGCTCAGCGATCTCGTCACCGGCGGTACCGGCATTCTCAACCTGCTCGCCTTCTGGGTCAGCGGCATCATCGTCCTCCGCTGGATCCACCGGGTCAACGCCAATGCCCAGGGCTTCGCGGGCGGGATGACCGTCAGCCCCGGCTGGAACGTCGGCTGGTTTTTCGTGCCATTCGCCAACCTGATCAAACCGTTCCAGGGCGTGCGCGAAACCTGGCAGGTCAGCCAGGGCGCGCCCAATTGGCAGGATGAGCCGGTACCGGTACGGCTGCGCTGGTGGTGGGCGTGCTGGCTGGTCACCAACTTCATCGACAATGCGTCCTTCCGGCTGTCGCTGCGCAGCGAGACGGTGGGCGATTCGGTGGCGATTGCCGGCCTCAACATGGCCTCTGCTATCGTCAGCGTCCCGCTCGGCCTGCTCCTGATCCGGCTGATTCGGGACCTTGCCGAGGCCCAGGACACGCTTCACAGCAGCCTGGTCTTCCGCTGAACCATGCCCGTCGCCGCCCTCTTCCGCGACGACGATTTCGACGGCTGGCGCGAGGCTGCGCGCTCGCTCGCGGGCGACGGAGATGCCGAAGAAATACTGGAAAAACATTCCCGGGAGGGCGTTGGTGGGGGAATTGGTCGCGGGGCGGCGCGCGAGGCGAATATGGTCGAGGCAGGACGAGGACAGGTCGGCGGCAACCTGCGCACCGCCTGGGAGGCGGTCCGCGAGGAAGCGAAGGGCTGCACCCGCTGCCACCTCTATAAATGCGCGACCCAGACGGTGTTCGGCGAAGGCCCGCTCGACGCCAGGATCCTGTTCGTCGGCGAGCAGCCGGGCGACCAGGAGGATCTCGCCGGCCGCCCGTTCGTCGGCCCCGCCGGACAATTGTTCGACCGCGCGCTCGGCGAGGCCGGGGTCGACCGCGGCACGGCCTACGTCACCAACGCGGTCAAGCATTTCAAGTTCGAGCAGCGCGGCAAGCGGCGGATCCACTCCAAGCCCGATTCCGGCGAGATCGAGGCCTGTCGCTGGTGGATCGAGCAGGAGCGCCTGCTCATCCGCCCGCCGCTCACCGTCGCGCTCGGCGCCACCGCCGCCCGCTCCATCTTCGGCAAGGCGGTCACCATCGCCTCGATGCGCGGGCGGGCCCACGAGCTGCCCGAGGGCGGCGAGGCCTGGGTGACGGTCCACCCCAGCTTCCTGCTTAGGGTGCGCGACAATCGCGAGGCAGAATATGCACGCTTCGTTGACGACCTTCATCGCATTGGCGAGCGCGCGAGGGCGCTCGCCTGACTCAAATCAGCGAACGGCGAGCCTGACGATATAGCCGCGGTCGGCGTGGAGGTCGCTCTG
>JAXDPG010000315.1:0-3715 GCA_034668485.1 Sphingomonadales bacterium | reverse complement strand
ATCCATGTCCATAAACGGCGAGCGCAAGGCTTGAAGCCGCACCCCATCCGAATGGTCGCGGTGTCGGCGGCTTCAAAGCTGCGCACGGCCCACGATTGATAAGGGAGATTATCGGATGCCGAGAATCGGGCAGAACCAATTCACCTCGCGTCTTTTCGCGGACTATGCCTTCGCCGACAACGCCTATGCCGACTCGTTCGGACGCCTTGGCGCCGGCATGTTCGCCCGGGCGGCCTCCACCGGCGGCTCGGCAGCCAATCTGGCCACGTTCAAATCGGGCATCGGCTTCGCCGTCGAGGGCCTTGCATCGCCAATTGCCAGCAGCGTGATCGGGGTCGGGCCGGACGATGCCGGCGACGGCATCGGCGTGGCACCGGGCAATCCCACCGTGATCGTCGATGCCGCCCACACGATCGGCACCATCGGCACGATCGGCGACCAGGATTATTATGCCGTCACGCTGGAGGCCGGCAAGACCTACGAGATCGGCCAGTTCGGCTATTCGGCCGGCCCCAATCTGATCCCGCTCCAGGACGCCTATCTCGAGCTCTACAACGCGGCCGGAATACTCCAGGGATCGGCGGACGGCGGCGCCAGCACGCTCGCCAACCAGGTCAATTCCGGCTTCGACGCGGTGCTGACCGTCGATATCACGGTCACCGGCACCTATTATATCAATGCCCGCGCCTTCGATAACAATTCGGCCAACGGCACGACCGGCGAAGGCGTCGGCGACTACGAGCTGTACGTGCACCAGGTCGATCCCAACGACCCGAACGTCTACCATCCCTATTACGACGCCAGCAGCCCGCTCTACGCGATCGACTGGGGCACGCGCGTCAACAAGGTGAACCAGACCGCGGCCAACCCCGACGGGAACGAGGGCACTCGTCCGACCGGCAACGCCCAGGGCACCCCGACCTACGGCAGCGCGCTCAACATGAACCAGCTGCTGCTGGACAACCACAAGACCGCGGCGGACATCGCCGGGAAAAACGTCATCACCATCTATTTCGCCAAGGCCGGCGAGATCATCACCTCCGTCGAAGACCCGACCAATCCGGGCCTGCCGCCGGTCGCGATCGAAACGTCGGACGTCACGGACTTCGAACATGCCGCGGTGATGGCCGCGCTGCACGAGTTCGAGAAGGTCGCCGACGTCGTCTATCTCGAGGTCCAGGACAAGAGCCAGGCGGACTTCGAATATGCGAGCTACAAGGGCACCCCGGGGCCGGGCATATCGCTGCTCGGCTCGATGGAGCCGCCGGACGAGCCGAACGAGGGTCTCGCCCTGTTCAACTCCGGCGACTCACGCTGGAACGCGACCGATCTCCAACAGGGCGGTTTCTCGTTCGTCACTCTGATCCACGAGATCGGCCACGGCCACGGCCTCGCCCATCCGCACGACAATGGCGGCCATTCCGGGATCATGAACGGGGTCCAGCCGGAAGGCGCGGGCGTCGCCGACTACACGACCGGCGATTATGACCTCAATCAGGGCGTCTTCACGATGATGTCCTACGAGGATGGCTGGCAGACGTCTCCGGACAATCCCCACAACGCGCCGACCACCGGCGGCTACGGCTATCTCGGCAGCCTGATGGCGTTCGATATCGCCGCCATCCAGGACAAATATGGCGTCAACGAGGATTGGGCGACGGGCGACGACACCTATACGATCAGGGACGTCAACGCGCCCGGCACCTATTATCGTTCGATCTGGGACGCCGGCGGCATCGACCAGATCGTCTACACCGGCAGCAAGGACGCCAATATCGACCTCCGGCCGGCGACGCTCAAATATGAGTATGGCGGCGGCGGCTGGGTGTCCTACGCGCTCGGCATCTATGGCGGCTTCACGATCGCCAACGGCGTCACCATCGAGAACGCCACCAGTGGAAGCGGCAACGATACGCTGATCGGCAACGCGGTCGACAACCGCCTCGACGGCGGCGCCGGCAACGACATCCTGATCGCCGGCACCGGCAACGACACCCTGATCGGGGGCGACGGCAACGACGTCCTCTATTTCGGCGCCAATTATACCAGCGGCGACCACGGCTCGGCGGGCGACGGCCGCGATGCCATCGTCCTTCAGGGCAATGTGACGGTGGTCCTGAGCGGCGACAATCTGTCGGGCCTGGAGTCGATCTCGCTGCAGAGCGGAGCGACGACCAAGTTCGGCGACACCGCCAATAATTTCTACGATTTCAACGTCACCACCACCGACAATCTGGTCGCCGCCGGCCAGCAGATGATCGTCAACGCCCAGTCGCTTCGGGTCGGCGAGGATCTGACCTTCGACGGCTCGGCCGAGACCGACGGCAAGTTCCTCATTTTCGCCAGCCACGGCCTCGACACCCTGAAGGGCGGCGCCGGGGTCGACGTCTTCTTCTTCGAGGGCTCGCGCTGGGGCGCCGGCGACACGGTCGACGGCGGCGGCGGCCGCGACGCGGTGGTGATCAGCGCCGGCACCGGTCTCACCCATATCGAGTTCGCCGCCGACAGCTTCAAGAACATCGAGTCGATCTCGGTCAACAAGGCGCTGGCCAGCGACCAGACCCAGAAGCCGAGCTACGAGCTGGTGCTCGACAACGGCAACGTGACGGCGGGCGGCAATCTCATCCTCAACGCCAACTCGCTGACCGATCCGACGCAGACCGTGAGCTTCGACGGCCACAAGGTCCACGACGGCTCGCTCACCATGTTCGGCGGCGCCGGCAACGACGTCCTGATCGGCGGCGACGGTGCCGACCTGCTCTACGGCGGCCTCGGCAAGGACAATCTGACCGGCGGCGCCGGCGCGGACACGTTCCAGTTCCGGGATACGGCGCAATCGAGCGTCGCCAATCCGGACGCGATCCTCGACTTCCTGTCGGGCACCGACAAGATCGACGTCCACTTGATCGACGCCGACACTTCGGCGGCGGGCGACCAGGCGTTCCACTGGATCGGCGCGAACGCGTTCACCGGCGGCGGCGCGGCCGGCGAGCTTCGGGCGTTCGAGAGCGGCGGCACCTGGTTCGTCGAGGGCGACACCGACGGCAACGGCTCGGCCGATTTCACCATCGCCGTCACCAGCCAAAGCGGCACCCCGCTGGTGCCGGGCGACTTCATCCTCTAGGCGGCGGCCCCCGCCGCCACCGGCGGCCCCTTTCCCTCTCCGTCGCCGGCGAAAGCCGGCGGCGAGAGGCGGGCGAGCAGATGCTTCTGCACCTTGCCGGCGGCGGTGCGCGGGAAATCGTCCACATATTCGAAGCCGACCGGCACCTTGTAGCCGGCGAGGCGGCTTCGACAGAAGGCCTCGATCTCAGCCGGATCCGGCGGGAGACATCCCTCGGCCAGGCGGAGGAAGGCGCGCCCGACCTCGCCCCAGCGCGGGTCCGGCGCGGCCACCACGGCCGCTTCCGCCACCGCCGGATGGCCGGTCAGCACATTCTCGACCTCGGCCGGGTAGACGTTCTCGCCCCCTGAAATGAACATCTCCTTCCGCCGTCCCGCCACCCAGTAGAAGCCGTCGGAGTCGCGTCGGGCGAGGTCGCCGGATTTCAGCCAGCCGTCGGCGGTGAAGGCGGCGCGGGTCGCCTCGGCGTCGTTCCAATAGCCGGGAGTCACCGCCGGCCCGGCGAAAAGGAGGTCGCCGACCTCGCCGTCGGCGACGTCGCGGCCATCCTCGCCGACGATCCGGACGCCGACCAGCAGCTGCGGCTTGCCG
>JAXDPG010000314.1:0-4249 GCA_034668485.1 Sphingomonadales bacterium | reverse complement strand
CGGGTGAAAGTACGGCATGACGGCAAGGTGCGCTGCAGCCCTGCCTTAAGGCGAAGCGCTGGAGATTGCCGGTCACCGTCTTCGGAAGGGCCTCGACGAACTCGACCTCGCGCGGATATTTGTAGGGGGCGATGGCCGCCTTGACGTGGTCCTGAAGCTCGCGGGCGAGGGCCTCGTCGGCAGCTCGCCCGGGTGCCGCGACGACATAGGCCTTCACCTTCTGGCCGCGCTGCCCGCACTCCACTCCGACGACGGCGCATTCCTGCACCGAGGGGTGGGCGTAGAGCGCATTCTCGACCTCCGGAGCGGCGATATTGTAGCCGGCGGAGACGATCATGTCGTCGGAGCGGGCGACGTACCAGAAATAGCCCTCTTCGTCGGCGCGATAGGTGTCGCCGGTCACGTTCCAGCCGTTCACGACGTAGTCCGCCTGCCGCTCGTCGTCGAAATAGCGGCAGCCGGTCGGGCCCTTCACCGCCAGCCGGCCGGTGCCGCGGGGGAGCGGGCGGCCCGCCTCGTCCAGGACGCAGGCGCGGTAGCCGGGGACGGGCCTGCCGGTGGCGCCGGGGCGGATGTCGTCGCCGGAGGCCGAGATGAAGATGTGCATCATCTCGGTGGCGCCGATGCCGTCGACGATCCTGAGGCCGGTCGCCTCGTGCCAGGCGTGCCAGGCGGCCGCGGGGAGGTGCTCGCCGGCGGAGACGCAGGTCGCGAGCGAGGCGATGTCGTGCTCCCCCAGCATCGGCAGCATCGCCTTGTAGGCGGTGGGCGCGGTGGCGAGATTGGTCACCCCGAACTTCGCGACCGCCTCGAGCAGCGCCTTCGGCCCCGGCTGCTCGATCGTCACCGCCGTCCCGCCGAAGCGCCAGGGGAAGATGAGCAGCATGCCGAGGCCGAAGGTGAAGGCGATCGGCGCCGAGCAGACCCAGCGGCCGCCGGGCTCCGGCTTCAACAGGCGCCGCGCGAAGCTGTCGGCGGGGGCGAGCACGTCGCGATGAAAGTGGACGCAGCCTTTCGGCCGGCCGGTCGTGCCCGAGGTGAAGGCGATCAGAGCGACGTCGTCGCGGCGGGTGTCGACGGGCGTGAAGCCGGGCTCGACCTTCGCGAGCCGGCGTTCGAGCCGGCCGCCGCCGCCATCGCCATGGTAGGTGAGCAGCGAGCGGATCAGGCCGGTCTCGTCCGCCGCGGTCATGAAGTCCTCGAGGCAGCGGTCGTCGACGATGGCGTGATGGATCCTGGCGCGCTCGACGATCGCCGCCACCTCCCCGGCGCGCAACAGCGGCATGGTCGCGACGACGATGCCGCCGGCCTTGAGGATGCCGAGCCAGCACGCGAACAGCATCGCCCCATTGGGGCCGCGCAGAAGCACCCGGTCGCCGGGGACGAGGTCCTCCTGCTCGACGAGCACTCGCGCGATGCGGTCGCTGAGCCCCCTCATCTCGCCATAGGTCCAGCGTCCGGCCGCGTTGATCACGGCGAGGGCCTCGGGGTCGCTGCGGTCGATCAGCTCGACGGCGGCGTTGAGCCGTTCGGGATATTGGAGCTCGGGCAGGTCGAAGAGGAATTCCGGCTGCGCCTCCGCCGGCGGCAGGCGGTCGCGGACGAAGGTGTCGGCGCGGGCCGTGCTCACCGCTGGGGCACCACCGCAATCGTCTCGATCTCGATCCGCGCCTCGGCCTCGACCAGCCCGCTCACCTGCACCACCGCCATGGCGGGATAATTGCGGCCCATCATCTCCTTGTAGATGGCGCCGATCTCGGCGAGCTGGGAGCGATACTCGTCCAGATCCACCACATACCAGGTCATCCGCACCACATGCTCGGGCCGGCCCCCATCCTCGGCCAGGATAGCCAGGGTGTTGAGCAGGATCTGCCGGAACTGGCCGGGCAGGTCCGGAGCGGCGATCTTCTCCCCCTCGTCCCAGCCGATGATCCCGGCGGTGAAGATCAGGCGGCCTTCGGCGGAGATGCCGTTGGAATAGCCTTTGGGCCGGCGCCAGTTGCGGGGCAGCAGGATCCTCATGCGCGATACTCCGCCAGGTGGGCGCGGGCGATCACCACTTTCTGCACTTCGGACGCGCCTTCATAGATACGTAGCGCCCGTATTTCCCGGTAGAGCCGCTCGACCGGCACGCCGCGTGTGACTCCGAGGCCGCCGAACATCTGCACCGCCTTGTCGATCACGCTTTGGGCGCTGTCGGTGGCGTGGAGCTTGGCGAGCGCCGCCTCGCGGCTGTTGCGCCGTCCCTTGACGTCGCGCAGCCAGGCGGCGCGGTAGACGAGCAGGGCCGAGGTTTCGACGTCGAGGACCATCTCGGCGAGCTTCGACTGGGTGATGGAATTGTCGGCCAGCGTGCCCGCGCCGAGCCTCCGGGTCAGCGCCCGCCGTGTCGCCTCGTCGAGCGCCCGGCGGGCGAAGCCCAGGGCCGCCGCGCCGACGGTGGTTCGGAAGACATCGAGCGTTGCCATCGCCTGGGCGAAACCCCGGCCTCGCTCGCCCAGCAGGGCCGCGGCGGGCAGGCGGGCGTCGGTGAAGCGCAAGGCGGCCAGCGGGTGCGGCGCGATCACGTCGATGCGCTCGCAATCGTCCAGGCCGGGCGTGTCGCGGTCGACGATGAAGGCGGAAATGCCCTTCGCCCCCGGAGCCTCGCCGGTGCGCGCGAACAGGACGTAATAATCGGCGATGCCGCCGTTCGAGATGTAGGTCTTGGCGCCGTTCAGCCGCCAGCCGCTATCGGTCTGCTCGGCCGTCAATGCCATCGCGGCGACGTCCGAGCCCGATCCGGGCTCGGTCAGGGCGAAGGCGGCGATCTTGTCGCCGCGCGCGACGGCGGGGAGGTAGGCCTGCTTCTGCGCCTCGGTGCCGAACAGGCTGATCGTGCCCGATCCGAGTCCCTGCATGGCAAAGGCGAAATCGGCGAGCCCCGAGTGGCGGGCGAGAGTCTCGCGGATCAGCGCCAGCGAGCGGACGTCGAGATTGGCATGGACGCCGCCATAAGGGGCCGGGACGCAGTAGCGCAGCCAGCCGCCGTCGCCGAGCGTGCGGACGAGGGACCGGCAGGCTTCGTCGACGTCGTCGGGCTCGTCGTCCCGAAGCTCCGTTCCGCACCACGATTGGAGCTTCGCGGCGAGTTCGCGGTGGCTGTCGTCGAAGAAGGGCCAGTCGAGAAAGTCGCGATCGACGTTACGGCCGTCATGCTGAACTTGTTTCAGCATCCAGCCCTCCGCCTCCCGAGCGCGCGTCCAGCCGGACCTTGAAACAAGTTCAGGGTGACGAATCGCCGATTGGCTGCCTCAGTCACCCTTGAACTCCGGCGTCTTCTTCGCCGCGAAGGCCTCGAAGGCGCGCCTGAAATCGTTGGTGGCCATGCAGATGGCCTGGGCCTGGGCCTCCATTTCGATCGCGGTTTCGAGGCTGACGTTCCATTCCTGGTCGAGCTGCTTCTTGGTGATGCCATGGGCGAAGGTGGGGCCGCGTGCCAAGCTGAGCGCCAGCGCGCGCGCCTCGTCGAGCAGCGCGTCGCGGGGCATCAGCCGGTTGTGGAAGCCCCAGCGCTCGCCTTCCTCGGCGGTCATGACTCGGCCGGTGAAGAGCAGCTCGGCCGCGCGGCCCTGGCCGATGATCCGCGGCAGGATGGCGCAGGCGCCCATGTCGCAGCCGGCGAGGCCGACGCGGGTGAACAGGAAGGCGGTCTTCGCCTCCGGCGTCGCAAGGCGCAAGTCGGAGGCCATCGCCATGATCGCGCCCGCGCCGACGCAAACGCCATCGATCGCGGCGACGATCGGCTGCGGGCAGGCGCGCATCGCCTTGACGAGGTCCCCGGTCATGCGCGTGAAATCGAGCAGGCCCGGAATGTCCATTTCGGTGAGCGGACCAATGATCTCGTGGACGTCGCCGCCCGAGCTGAAATTGCCGCCGGCGCCGGCGAGGACCACCGCCTTCACCTGGCGCGCGTAGACGAGGGCGCGGAAGGCGTCGCGAAGCTCCGCATAGCTTTCGAAGGTGAGCGGGTTCTTGCGCTCCGGCCGGTTGAGGGTGATCGTCGCCACCCCGTCGGCAAAGTCCCACAGGAAATGTTCGGGCGCGAAGGTTTCAGGGTTCATGCGATCTCCACAGCCTCGCCGTTCCGGTCCGAGCAGACGAGATTCAGCACCGCGGCAGCGACATCCTCCGGCGCGACCAGCCGCCCGGACGGGTTGAGCCGCGCGAGCTCGGCGCGCGCCGCTTCCTCGGAGCGCCCGGTCTTCTC